>WRNN01000077.1 GCA_009776595.1 Clostridiales bacterium | reverse complement strand
CCCGGCGGCTCATCCGCGGGCCCCGCTGTGGCGGTTGCCGAGGATACGGCCTACTTTGCCCTGGGCAGCGATGTGGGCGGTTCGGCAAGGCAGTCCGCGGCTTTCTGCGGCGTAGTCGGCTTACGTCCCGGCTTCGGGCGGATATCCCGTTACGGGCTGGTGCAATGCGCGTCCTCACTGGATCAAGTCAGTATTACCGGCAAAGACGCGGCAGATTGCGCCCTGGTCCTGTCGCTGATTGCCGGTTATGACGCCAGAGATCCCGCTTCCTGTCCGGACCGGACGCCGGATTATCTCAATAGCCTCATAGGCGCGATAAGGCTGAAGGAACTCAGGATCGGCGTGCCCAAAGAATATATGGGCCCGGAGGCCGGAGAAGAAATCCGCCAAAGCCTCAAGTCCTTATCGGCGCTGATGCAGGAAGCCGGGGCTGTGGTTGAGGAATGCTCCCTGCCTCATACAGATTATGCCGTCAGCGCCTACCAAGTGATTGCGGCAGCGGAATTCAGCAGCAACATGAACCGTTATGACGGCGTGAAGTTCGGCTATCGAACCGCCTCGTATGAGAATTATGAGGATATGCTGCGTAAGACCCGCAGCGAAGCCTTTGGCGAGGACGTGAAACGAAAGATACTGTTCGGGGCCTATATCCTGAGTCAGGAAGGCTTTGACGCCTGGTTCAGGCCGGCCCAGCGGGTCAGAACGCTGATTCGGGAAGACTTTCATCGCGTATTTGGTAAATATGATGTTTTACTTGCGCCGACGGCGCCGGTCACTGCCTGGCCGGTAAGCAAACAGTTTAGCGATCCTGCCGAGGCATGCGCCATGGATCGTTGCACGGTTTCGGCGAGCCTTGCCGGGCTCCCCGCCATCAGCATACCTTGTGGCAGNGANAGNGCGGGCCTGCCTATCGGCCTTCAATTGATCGGGCCTGCTTTGTCGGAAGATCTCCTGCTGCAGGTTGCCCGCGGGGCGGAAGAACTGTGCGGTCTAGTGGTCTAATAAGTCTAAGCTGAGCTGCGCCCATGACCCAAAGTTGCAATCTTTGCGGCCTTTTTGCCACTATACTGCGTAGTCGTCAGTCGCCATACCACACAATACAATACAAATCGAAAAGGTGAGCCTATATGTCCACATATCAACCGGTAATCGGATTGGAAGTCCACGCGGAACTGGCTACAGAAAGCAAGATCTACTGCGGATGCTCCACTGCTTTTGGCGGAGAGGAGAACACGCATATCTGTCCGGGATGTCTGGGTATGCCGGGAACCCTGCCCCTGCTCAACCGCAAGGTGGTGGAGCTGTGCGTGAAAGCCGGTTTGGCGCTCAATTGTAAAATCAATCCCTATTCCCGGCAGGACCGTAAGCATTATTTTTATCCGGATTTGCCAAAGGGCTTCCAGATCTCCCAATTGGAGCTGCCGATTTGTTATGACGGCTACCTGGATATCGAGCTTGCGGGACAGCGCAAACGGATACGGATCAACAGGATACATATAGAAGAAGACGCGGGAAAGCTGATTCATGGCGCCGGCGAAACCAGGGTCGATCTCAACCGCGGCGCCGCGGGCCTGATTGAAATCGTATCGGAGCCGGACTTATCCGGTCCGGATGAAGTATACGCTTATATGGAAACTTTGCGTCAGGTATTGCTGTATGCCGGCGTTTCCAATTGCAGAATGGAAGAAGGGGCGCTTCGCTGCGACATCAATGTTTCTGTTCATCATGAAGGAGAACCTTTCGGCGTGCGTACGGAAATGAAGAACCTGAATTCCCTTTCTGCCGCGAAGGCGGCGGCGGCTTACGAAATCAAGCGGCAAACGCGGGTCCTGGAAGAAGGCGGAAAATTGTTTCAGGCGACGCTGCGCTGGGACGACGATAAAGGCGAAAATAGTGTGATGCGTACAAAAGAAGATGCGGATGAATACTATTATTTCCCGGATCCGGATATTATGCCCATCGTCATTTCACAGGAAGAAGTGGAGGCGATCCGGGCTTCCCTGCCGGAGATGCCCGAAGCCAGAAGGCGGCGTTATCGGGAACAATATAACCTGTCGGAATACGACGCGGGGATCCTGACGGTTTCGAAAGCCCTCAGCGATCTTTTTGACCGGGCGGCAGAGACGGGCGCGCCACCCAAGATTTGCGCCAACTTTATCATGGGCGATATCATCCGGCTTCTGAATGAGAAGGGCCTGGAAGCCGAACAAATGCCTTTCGGCGGAGAAGATTTGGCGGAATTGGCGAATATGGTAGGCCTGGGCACAATCAGCAGTTCCGCCGGTTCGAAGGTTGCGGAGCTCCTGTTTCAGCCGGCCAATGCCGGCAAAAGCCCGGGAGATATCGTCAAAGAGCAGAATCTGGAGCAAGTCAGCGACGACACGGCTATCCGGGATATGTGCCGCGAGGTGATCGAACAAAATCCAAAAATAGCGGCGGATTACCGCGGCGGAAAGAAACAGGCGCTATCCGCATTGGTTGGCCAGGTGATGAAGGCTTCCAAGGGGAAAGCCAATCCGGGCATGGTCAATCAAATTTTGCTGGAGCTTCTTGAGGTTTGATATGCGCAACATCACCATCATCGGCGCGGGGGGCTGGGGTACGGGGCTGGGNGTGAGCCTGAGCCAGAATGGACACAAAGTTCGTATATGGGATATATCCGAAGAGAATCTCCGGGATATGGAAGCTTGCCGTGAGAACCGGCGTTATCTGCCGGGGGTCGCCCTGCCCGACGAACTGAAGATCCTATACGGGCATGAGGAAGCCCTCAAGGACGCGGAGGTCGTGATCTTTGCGGCGCCCTCTCAGCAGTTTCGCAGCGCGTTACTGTCGGCGCTGCCCTATCTGCAGCCTTCCGTAACGGTCGTTAATGTCGCGAAAGGCATCGAGCAGTCCACGCTGATGCGGATGTCGGAGGTCGCGGCACAGATTCTGCCTGCCGCGATGATGCGCGGATACAGCGTGGTATCCGGCCCTTCCCATGCGGAAGAGGTGGGGAGATCGCTCCCTACCACGCTGGTAGCCGCTGCGGAGGATCGCGTCAGGGCGGAAGACGTGCAGGACTTTCTGATGAGCGAACGGCTGCGGGTCTATACCGCCACCGACCTGAAAGGCGTTGAGCTGGGCGGCGCGCTGAAGAATATCATTGCGCTGGGCGCCGGCATATCCGACGGGCTGGGCTTCGGGGACAATACCAAAGCGGCGATGATGACCAGGGGGATTGCGGAAATCAGCCGCCTGGGCGTGGCGCTGGGCGCCAGAGAAGATACGTTCTACGGGCTGGCGGGGATAGGCGACCTCATCGTAACCTGTACCAGCATGCACAGCCGCAACCGCCGCTGCGGAATCCTGATCGGCGAAGGCATGCCGCCGGAGCAAGCCATAGAGAAGGTAGGTACGGTGGTGGAAGGTATCTATACCACGGAAGCCGCCTATGCCTTAGCGCAAAGGACAGGGGTTTCCATGCCCATCACCGAGCATATATACGCTGTGCTAAAGGGCGCGATCAGCGCTAAGGAAGCGGTGGAAAGCCTGATGACGCGCAGCAGAAAACGCGAACGCGAAGAGGACTTGTATTAGTCCGGATCAGCGATCTATATAAAGGAGGAACATACATGGCCAAAGGAAATGAAGCCTATGAAATTTGGTGGGAAAAAGCAGGGGAGAAAGAAAAAAAAGAAGCTTTTCGCTTCAGTGACGACTATATCGCTTTTTTNAATTCCTGCAAAACAGAAAGGGANGTTAACGCTTACGCGATCTCCTGCTTAGAGAAACAGAAATTCGCGGATCTTGACGCAGTATTGGAGAAAGACGAGGGCAAAGGCAGTTTCCTGGCGCCGGGAGATAAAGTGTTCCGCAGCGGCCGGGGCAAGTCGGTACTCGCCGCTGTGATCGGAAAGCAGCCGCTAAGCCGGGGCGTCAACGCCGTAGCGGCCCATATCGATTCTCCCCGGCTGGACTTCAAGCAGAACCCGTTTTATGAAGACAGCCACTTGACGCTTGCGAAAACCCATTACTACGGCGGCATCAAGAAGTATCAATGGGTTTGTATGCCTTTGGCGCTGCATGGCGTCGTTTTCCTGAAGAACGGAAATAGAATCGATCTTCGTGTTGGCGATCAGGAAGGCGATCCCTGCTTTGTCATCACCGATCTGCTGCCCCATCTGGCACAGAAGCAAATGGAGAAAAAGGTCGCCGAAGCGGTGACGGGGGAAGGCCTGAACGTTCTGATGGGCTCTTTGCCCGATAAAGAAAAGCCGAAAGAAAAGGACGCGGATAAAGAGAATGCCGGCCAGCCGGTAAAATCCATGCTTCTCCGGATACTGAAGGAAACTTACGGTATCGAAGAAAGGGATTTTGTTTCCGCCGAGATCGAGGTCGTACCGGCTTTGCCTGTCCGGGATATAGGCTTTGACCGGGGCATGATCGGCGGCTATGGACACGACGACAGGGTCTGCGCCTATGCCGCATTGAAAGCCCTGCTGGACAGCAAGGGCGTCCCGGAGAAGACGATGGTTATTTATTTAGCGGATAAGGAGGAAGTCGGCAGTCAGGGCAACACAGGCGCCCAGTCGGCGGATTTGAGCAATTTCCTCTCCGAACTGTGCGCCGCTACAACCGGCAGCTACCACGATTTGGCGGCCCGCCGTTGCTTTACGGCTTCGCATTTGCTTTCCGCCGACGTAGGCTCCGCCGTGGATCCCAACTTTAAAGACGTGCAGGATCCGCTCAACGCGAACTATATCGGTAAAGGTATGGTATTGGAGAAATACACCGGCCGCGCAGGCAAAAGCGGCGGCAGCGACGCGAACCCGGAGTTCATCGCCGCCCTGCGTCAGCTCTTTGACAAGGACGCCATCGCATGGCAGACCGGGGAGATCGGCAAAGTGGANCTGGGCGGCGGCGGCACAGTGGCGGCATTTATGGCAAACCTGGGTATGCAGGTCGTCGACTGCGGCGTGCCGGTGCTGTCCATGCATTCTCCTTATGAAGTCGTCAGCAAAGGGGACCTCTATCAAACCTATCTGGCATACAGGACCTTTCTGCTGAATTTCAAATAAGGCTAACCGCAGCGCAACGGGCGCGAATGCCGACAGGGCATGGAGCGGCAGCCCCTATTCGTTTTTTCGATGAAAATTACGGAACTCGGTATAACCGTCTTTTCCCAGTTGCTCCCTTTGAAACTTGCTGTTTTTGTTCTTTGTCGTGACCAGTACGAAAGCGCCTGCCCCGCGTTCTTTGCCGGCTTCCGAAAGCATGGCGCTGAGTTCCTCGTTGGACAAGCCTTTTTCCGCGAGGAAGGCGATCTTTCTCTCCGGGGAAGGCGGTTGGAAGCCCTTGTCGGTCAGTATGGAGATGATGCGCTCAAAGCCGATGGAGAAGCCGCAGGCCGGCGCCTGGAGACTGGTAAAATTGCCGACCAGCTGGTCGTAACGGCCGCCGCCGGCGACGGAGCTGCCGAATTCTTTCACAGTAATTTCAAAGATGGGGCCTGTGTAGTAGCTCATCCCCCGAACCAGCGTGGGGTCGAAGGCCAGCGCAAACTCCCCCTGGACGGTAGTATCCTTCACCGCTTCCATACAGGTGAGAATGGTGTTCAAATCTTTGACGGCGGCCGCTGCGGCTTTCGCGCTTTCCTCCGTCAGCATGCCCGGCCCGGCCGCGCCGTCCGCGGCGGCTGCACCACCCGGCCTCAGCTTTTCCGCGCAAATCTGAAGCAGGTCTTTGCCTTCCCTTTGCGCAAAGAAGGCCAGATAGGACTCCACCGACTCCCGGGGAAGGCCTTCCGCAAGAAGCTCGCGGGAAACGCCTTCCGGCCCGATTTTATCCATCTTGTCCAGAATGATGAACACTTTGTCGTTGCTTGAAGAAGGGAAGCCGGCGTATTCGGCCATCGCTTTGAGAAGCCCGCGATGATTCAGCCGGAGGGTGTAATCGCTGAAGCCCAACTTCCCCAGAAGGGTCGTGGTGGCGGTCATCAGCTCGATTTCCGCCAGCATGGAAGCGTCCCCCAGCACGTCGATATCGCATTGGGTGAATTGCCGGAAGCGCCCTTTCTGAGGTTGATCCGCCCTCCAGACATTGCCGATCTGTAACGCTTTAAACGGATTCGGCAGTTTATCCAGATTGTTGGCGTAAAACCTGCACAAAGGTACGGTAAGGTCATAGCGCAAGCCGTTATCTACCAGATCGTCGGGGCTGGAAGCCTCTGCCAGGGATAGCTTTTCGCCCCGCTTCAGCACTTTGAAGATCAGACTCTCGTTTTCTCCGCCCTGCTTGCTTGTCAAATTGCCGATATGCTCCATACAGGGCGTCTCCATCGGGCGAAAGCCGAAAGATTTGTAGGTTTCCTTAATCAGATGAATGGTATAATCCCGAAGTGCCATTTCTTCCGGCAGAATATCTTTCATACCCTTCACGGGCGCCTTTGTCAGAGCCATACGTCTTCTCTCCTCTATAATGGGCTACCGCCGCAACCCAAACAAAGCGGCGCCCCCTTAGTTAATAATGGGCTAAGATTTGCGGATAAAGTTGGTCATCACCCGTTTCTCCGCTTCGGGAAGCGCGTTGCTTTTGGAGGCCAGGGCAATCATCTTCAGCATCCAGGCCATATTTCTGCCCAAGGTCCTCATAATCTGCAAGCCTTCCAGATCCTGAAGCACTTCCTCAACCGTCGTCCCGTGGGTGGCGTTCCAATACTGAGAAGGAACAACAGGCATGTTGGAAATCGTAAAATACTTATTCAGCCGGTCAAAGGCGCTGGCCGCCCCGCCCCGGCGGCAGTTCACGATCGCTGCAGCGGGTTTGTAGGCATAGTGCTCCGCCTTGCCGAAAAACATCCGGTCAAGGAAGGCGCAGAGCGCGCCGTTAGCGCCGGCGTAGTATACAGGGGAACCTACGATAAGGCCGTCGGCTTTGATCAGGCATTCGATCGCTTCATTGACGGGATCCCCGTTAAAGACACAGGCCGTTTTTCCCCTGCAGGATCCGCATCCCGTGCAGCCGTAGATGGGCTGCACGCCGATATGGAGCAT
>WRNN01000076.1 GCA_009776595.1 Clostridiales bacterium | reverse complement strand
TGCGCGGTGATTTTATATGTTCCGTTTTCTTCAACTAAACCGAGTTGATCCACGATATTGACAGTGGTCAGTTCCGAATATTCGCCTCCGCGGGTGAAAGCCGCCGAGCCGGAAGACAACTGGCTGGTATAGGCATTGAAAGTGCCGTCCCCTAAGTCGGCAGGGTCGATAAGGGCTATCGTTTTTTTCGGAATGTTGTTTTTCTCTATTTCCGACAAGATATAATATTGGACGCCTCTTACAAAATTCTCATAGTCAATCGCGATTTGGGCCGGATCGCCATAGCGTCCGGTTTTCCCTGTCGCGCTGGTGATTTTGTTCATTTCTGCGGCAACCGTATGCATCGTCTGAATCATCGTGCCTATATTGTCCGGCACATAGGCGATCAATGTGGGATTATAATTATTGTTCGGATTGCTGTCTTTATTCTCAGGTAAATCCGCAATCAGGTCCGAATAGGTAGCGCCTGAAGCCGCGGGGCTGATCCCCAGGATTATGTCCGGACGGCGTACAAGGGAACCCGCGGTTCCGTATTCCGGCAGGATCGTCGTGTCGGCCATGGTGGGGGCGCCTTGCTGATTGGGATGGATCGCGTCTTCGGTGAGGGGCAAATCGTTCGCCTTCGCATAGGTATTATAGAAGAAATTCCATAGATAGGGGTCCGGGCTGGCATTGACGCCGGTGCCGGCAATGCCCAGAAAGGTAGACTGTGAGGCGAGCGCGTACACCTCTTCCGCGGAGCCGTCAGTGGGAAAACGGTTCTGATCCACACGGGCCGTCACCATGTTTGCACCAAGAAACAGCGGCAGTGTCTCTGCCGCGCCGCGCACAGATATGGTGATGATGTTCGGATCCACCGCCATCGGCCTTGCGGGGGCGACCCAGGTCGTTGTCGCGGAAGCGGAAAGGATCGCTGCCGACAGGGAGAGGATCAAACAGAGGGCAATGAAGATAAGGGTTCCTTTTTTCAGACGATTCACCATTTGCTTTGTGCCTCCTCAAATATAATTTTTGTAAAGATAAACACAAATCATTGCGCCATGCCTTGACCGGTACTTCGTTTAATCAAAGCAGAGGATCGCGCCCGACCACGCCTGCGCGGGACAGGAAGCCCGCCGCTTCCTTATCGACAGCAAGAAACATTCCGGCAAATTCTTTTGCCGCTTCTTTATGTACGGCGGTTTTCGGAATCGTGAGAGCATGCGCGATCGGCGTCGCGGTTACTGTGTTTTCGTCGTCCACAGCGAAGCGCACGCCGGCGTATACGCCGGTAAGCGTGGTATCGGAGAGATCCATGACTGCCGGAAGCTCCGCAAAGTTTTTTCCGGAGGCTTTGGCGCCGGAATAATAGGTGAATTCGTATTGCGCCTCCCTCTGGCTGCCGGGCGGCGGGTTTTTCTCCATGCCGATATGCCCCGGATGATGCATCAGGCGATCCGATAAGCCGGGTTTGTATTCGTCCGCCAGCAGCATCGCCATAACGGCGCGATAGCCGCCGGGATCGCCGTAGGGATTATGATGTTTAAAAGTGGCTTCCGGTGCAAGTAGTTTTTCTTCCCAGTTCTCCGTCCCGATATCCTCACCGGCTACGACAATTTTGTTGCCGGCCCAGATACGGTAACCATCCGCATAGTCTGGCATCATCATGTCGCGAATGATGACGTCGTCGGCAGATATCAGCACATCGCAGGGTTCGCCCGCTATACATAGGCGGATCAAATCCACAGAACCGGCCGGCTTCACGGCAGCCGGGAGTTCCGGGTGAAGTGCGTCCCATTGGTCCTTGAGCATCTGGACCAGCATCATGGAAACGCCGGCACAGAGAATATGCAGTTTCGCATCCTTAGGCCCGGATGCCGGTTCTTGAGAATTCATCGTAGCTCCTTTCGTTTATGCGGGTGTTCTCAGCTTTTCCATAAAAATACAGCTTCCGGACATTGCAGAAAGCTGTAGAAGATACACATTTCCGTACTCTCCTTTCCGCAATGGGAGGCGTTGAAGTTTCCTTCAAGGCCCTATCGGTCTTTATCCATTGGCAAAGCCGTTAGGAATCAGACTCGGAGACGAACTAAGTATATTAAATATAGGTTATGTTCTACGTTACATTTTTCGAATGCTAACGCTTACTAAAAAAGTGTAGCATGCCCGCAGTTGCCGTGTCAAGAGGCAAATGCCAGAAAAAGCCAACTCTTTTCACCTTTTCTTTGCCTACTCCATAATCAGGATATCGTCAACCGCCAGGTAGTAGTAGGTTTTGCCAAGCTCTTCGTAACTGCTGAATACGCCGGTCACTTCGATTTTTGAATCTTCCTGCGGGTAATCCTCCGGGTAGAGGTGTTCGCCCTTCCATTTAAACTCCAGCCCCTGCACGCAGCAGGCGGCGGCGTCTTCCACAATCACATAATGGTAATACAGATTCGTCGCGTCATAAAACGAAGCGTTGTACGGGCCTTTCATTTTGATGGTTTTTCCGATGTAATCATCCGGCGTTGTCATGATGCTATTCACTTCCGCGTAAACGATCGTACTGCTCAACATCGTCAGATCGATATCGACATTTTTATCCGCGTTTGATAAACCGCCGCGTGNTCCTGATATGCCGGCGTCAGCCACAGCCGCGTCGTTTTTCGCGCAGCCGGCGGCAGTCATCAGAAGGAAACACAAGAGCGTCAGAATAGAAACCAGCTTTTTCATGGCGTTTTTACTCCTTTCGTTATTACCTCGACAAAGCCGAATGAGAAAAACCCAACAATATCCACAGCTACAATCGTTGATCCTACCGGCGTCCCGGCAAGGATGGAAATCAGGATACCCGTAACGGCACAGGTTACAGAAACGATAACCGAACATAGGCTCACAGCCTTGAAGCTCTTGAATACCCGCATGGCGGACAATGCGGGAAATATCACCAGTGCAGAAATCAGCAGCGCGCCGACCAGATTCATCGCCAGAACAATGACAACGGCAATAATTACCGCAAGAATCAGGTTATAGGTTTTCGCCCTGACCCCCGTTGCTGTGGAAAAATCCTCGTCAAAAGTGACAGCAAATATCTTGTGGTAAAATAAGAGGAATACCGCTATCACCAATAGGGAAAGCGCAACACAAAGCCATACTTCGATTTTGCTTAATGTCAGAATGGACGTTGAGCCGAAAAGCGTGGAGCAAACGTCTCCCGAAAGGTTGGAAGACTTTGAAAACAGATTCATGATGAGATAGCCGATCGCCAATGCGCCTACGGAAATCATTGCAATCGCCGCATCGCCTTTAATCCTGGTGTTCTGCCCTGCGCGTAAAAGCAAAACAGCGCAAAGGACTGTTATCGGTAAAACGAAAAAGAACCGATTGGACAGATTCACTGCCGTCGCGACCGCCATGGCGCCAAAGGCGACATGGGAGAGCCCGTCTCCGATGAAGGAAAACCGTTTCAGCACCAGCGTCACGCCCAAAAGGGAGGAGCACAGCGCAATCAAAACGCCGACAATCAACGCATAGCGTACAAACGGATATTGCCAATACAATGAAAGTTTATCCAGTATTACCGTCATGCCTGCGCACCACCCAATCCGGCGTAAATATGCCCTGCGCCGCTTTCCAGATAATCCTTTTTTGTGCCGAAAAACAAGGCCGATTGATTCCCGATATGCAGGATGTGGGAAGCATACTTAAGCGAAGCGTCCATATCATGAGAAATCATAATCATGGTTATCCCGTCATGATTTAGCCGTTCAATCAAGTCATACATGTCCGCCGCTGCTTGTGGGTCAAGCCCCGCAACCGGCTCGTCCAGCAGCAGGATTTTTCGGGCGGCGCATAAAGCCCTTGCCAAAAGCGTCCGTTGTTGCTGCCCGCCGGATAACTCCCGGTAACAGCGTTCGGCCAGCCCACGGATTCCCAGCAGTTCCATATTGTCTTCCGCCATCCGTTTTTCTGCTTTGTTATAAAACGGGCGCAACCCGCAGCGGTTCAAACAGCCGGAACGAACGACTTCTCTTACCGATGCGGGGAAATCCTTTTGCACTACNGTCTGTTGCGGAAGATAGCCTATCTCGCTGCTCTCCAGGCCGCCGCCTGTTGTAATCCGTCCTGACATCGGCGTTTTTAACCCCAACAGTGTTTTCATCAAAGTGCTTTTGCCGGAGCCGTTTTCTCCGANGATGCATAAGTAGTCCCCTGCGTGAACGATAAAGGAAAGGCCGGAGACTACCTTTTCGCCCTCATACCCGAGGGTCAGGTTTTGACAGGCTATCTGCTGCATGGTTCTGCTCCTTTATCACCAAGACGGGCTGCCGCCAATAGAACGAAGATTCGCTCAATGCAGCGCCTCTTCCAAAACGCGTAAATTGCTCTCCATGAGAGACAGGTAGGTTGCTCCGTTGGCAATGTCACCCAAAGCTACCGATTGTAAGGAATCCAGTACAAGAATTTGCCTGTTGCTGTCTTTTGATTCCCTGATAATCGTTTCCGCTATCCTTTTATCCGAGCTTTCCGTCACCATGATATGCTTCAAACCCAGAGTATCTATCTTTTCTGCGAGAAAAGCAATCGTTTCAAAACTGGCTTCTGTTTCTGCGGAACAGCCGGCAAAAGCGGCGTAATACGCCAAGCCATAATCCTCCGTAAGATAACGGAAAGGGAAGCGGTCGCCAAACAGCAGGGTCTTTACGGACGCGGCGTTTACCGCCCCCTGGTATGCCGAATCCAGCAGGGATAGCTTTTCGAGATAGACAGCCCTATTGTTCCGGTACCTTTCGGCGTTATCGGCATCCAGTGAAGACAAAGCATCCGCGATAGCAGAGCATAGTAATCGCGCATTTTTTAAGGAGAGCCACACATGCTCGTCATAGGCTGTATCCTCATCCGCTTCGCGCCCTCCGGCGTCTTCTTTATAACTGTCGAACTGTTCTGCTTCCATGCCTTCTGTCATTTCTTCGATTTTCGCCGATTCGCCAAGGATATCCAATAGATTGAGTACCCGCATATCTTGATTGACCGCCTGCGCTAAAGCGTCGTCCACCCAGCCATCCGACTCGCCGCCAACAAATATAAATAAATCGCAGTCGGAAATTTTGACCATATCCGCAATGGATGGCTGATAGCTGTGCAAATCGACTTTGTTGTCCAGCAGCAATGTCAACTCCACATCGTCTCTTTCCTCCCCGAGGATTTGGCGTACCCAATCGTACTGCGGAAATATCGTACAAACGATACCGATCTTTTTTTCCTTACTTATTTCACTTGGTGAACAAGAGGACAATGCCGTCGCCAGTACCAGCAGCAGGATAGGCGTAATTGCGGTAAGCCGCTTCATATACGAACCTCCGGAAATTTTTGTTTTTGCGCACAAAAATACACGGACACACCAACCAGGGCTGGCCGTTATGCCCCTGCGGAAGTTACGCTAATTATTCAGCCGGGTCTTTTTCTGTACCGGCGTGCATGAACGGAATACACAAAAAGCAAAGTATACCGCTATTATCCCGGCAAACGGATGAACCTGCCCGAACGAAGTATAAGCGGCATTTATGCCCAATTGTTTGAGCAGATGCTCAGCGCTATGAAACAGAGCGCACAGCGTACAGGTGCCGCCAATACCGTAATGGTTGTGCTTGTGATTCGCATAAGAAAAAACATATGCTTCAGAAAGCAGGAGGAACATAACGATGCAGAACAATAGCACGAATGCAACTGTCCTTATCATGCGCCGCCGACCACTTATGCCGGATCGTATCCCGGCCTGTAGTATCCCGCTCTGCATTTGCTTTCTCCCTCAGATCAATGAATCGAATCCCAGGATCCTGACCAGTCGCTGGCAGGATATTTACAATTTATCACAATACGACACGACAATCAATAAAACGACATGACAATCAATAAAAAAACGGCTTTTCGATCATCGGAACGCTTCTTTACTTGACCATTTTATGTTTTCTGGTAACATGAAACCAAAGCGGACCGCACTGCCGCTATCGCGAAATCAGGAGGCGCCCTGAATGCCCTATTTCGTTTATATCCTTTCCTGCTCGGACGGCACTTTATATACCGGAATCACAAACGACCCGGAAGCCAGGCTGGCTGCGCATAACAGCGGCAAAGGCGCAAAATATACCAGCGGGAGAAGGCCGGTTCGCATCGTTTATCAAAAGCTTTGCGAGAGTAAATCGGAAGCTTTGCGCTGTGAAATCAAAATCAAGAAGATGACGCGAAAAAGAAAGTTGCAATGGATTGCAGCGAACACCGTCGCGGGGAACGCCATCCTTCCCGAAACAGGCTTATCCTCCGGAAAAAGCTTATCCTCCGGACCGGCTGTATAGACCGATTTTCACGAAAATTCGGTTCTTTTTCGACAGGCCGCCTATCTCCAGCAGTTTGGCGCGTCCCAGTCCGCGGACAGAGAGAAGGGCGCCTTCCTTCAGCTCTTTCGCAGGCTGCAGGCAGAGTTGATAATCCAGGTTCACCCGGGCGGCGCTAATCAACGCCGCCGCTTTCGCTCTGGATAATCCAAAGGCTGCGGACAGGATCGCGTCAAGCCGGAGGGAGGCTACCGTATCGGCCTTGATTCGATACGCTTCACGCTGATCCGGGAGCTCTTCGATACGGATCCTCCCGAGACTGAGCCCGGCACGCCCCGCTGTAACCAAATGTTCGACGATATAATCTCCCAATTCAGGCAAGCACACCAAGGCCGCGCCGGATCCCTCCGCTGCGATATCGCCTATAGTATCGCGTTCGATCCCCAGCGCCATGACTGCGCCTAAGATATCCTGATGGCGGAGTACCTCCCGGGCGCGGGATTGGATTTGTATAGCGGCAAACCATTCCGCCCGGTCATATGCTTCTTCGCCTTGCGTGAGAAAAATGGCGCGCCGCCGCTCCGCGTCCGGAAATCCGCCGTCAAAGAAGAGGGAGACAGGCCTGTGTTTCATCCCTTCTTCGACCTGTACCGCTTCGGCAGGCGTAAGAAACCTCGATGCGGCGATACCGGTCCGATCAACCTGTTCCAACAGGTCCTCCATATGGCGCAGCAGAAACTCCGTCATGGCTTCGACTCA
>WRNN01000075.1 GCA_009776595.1 Clostridiales bacterium | reverse complement strand
GCGGGAGGGATATACGGTATACGGCTATTTCGCCAACCCGAATATTCATCCTTATCGCGAGTTTCAGGCGCGCCTTCAGTCTTACCGGGACATGGCCGATCACGAGGGCGTCGCCGTCCGTATCGAAGAAACCTACGGCCTGGCCGGATTCCTGGAGGAGCTCCGGGAGGCGGATACAGGCGTATATCAGCCTGTCTCTGCGGAACGCTGCCGTTTGTGTTACAGGATGCGGATGAGAAGCGCGGCGAAAGCCTGCGTGGAAGCGGGGCTTACCCTGTTTACCACCTCGCTTCTGGTAAGCCCCTATCAGGACCATGCGGGCGTTGCGGAAGCGGGAGAATGGGCGGCAGGCGAATGCGGCCTGACTTTTTTGTATCGGGATTTCCGCCCGGGTTTCCGTCAGGGCCAGGCGAAAGCGAAGGAAATGGGCCTCTACAGGCAAAGCTATTGCGGCTGTATTTTCAGCGAATACGAGCGATACGGCGGCGCGGAGAAAGGAAAATAATGGAATTCACTATGAAGAACAAAGCAAAGAAAACGATATCCTTGTGCATTCTGTTTCTTCTCTGTGCACTGTGCCTGTCCGCCTGGCCGGGAAGACGCGTCGAGGGCGCCGCCGGCATCCCGCAGGGGGAGAGCGTCGTCAGGGTCGCGCTTGGCCTGGGGCAAAGCACGGCAAGCCTGACAGTCAGGCAAGGTTCTTACAGGCTGATGGATCCGGACAGGGGGACGGAAGCCGGCACTGTCGCCGCGGGACAAACGATCTCTGTTTCGCCCTCCGGCGCCGGTTTGCGCGTGACAAAAGACGGCGCGGAACAAGACTTCAGCGGTAGCAGNATCGTACTGTCCGCCGGCGGAAGCGGACTGGATCTTGTGGCCTACGGGACACGCTCCTACAGGGGCAGTATGGTTATCGAAAATAAAAACGCCGCTTTAAGCATCATCAACGTGCTGGATGTGGATCTGTATCTCCTGGGCGTTTTGCCAATGGAGATGGGCTTGTCCACCGTCCCCGCCGAAGCGCTGAAAGCGCAGGCGATCGTCAGCCGTACTTTTGCGCTCAAAAGAAAGAACGCGGGCGGCGCGTCCTATGACCTCGAGTCCGGCGCTTCCGACCAGGTATATGGCGGTTACGGGAGTGAAAGGCCGTATACCAGCGCGGCGGTGGAAGCGACAAAGGGAAAAGCCATTTACTATGAGGGGCAGTTGATCGAGGCCTTCTTTTCCTCCAANAGCGGCGGGCACACCGAAGACGCNGAAAACGTCTGGAATGAGGCCCTACCCTATGCGAAAGCGATNTCTTCGCCCTATGACGCTTCTGCGCTGGAGGCGCAACAGGACGACGCCGGGTATCCGGGCGTTACCTATAACTGGCAGTTGCGATTTACCATTGCTGAGCTGCAGGAGAAAATCACAGAATGGAATCGGGATAACCCGGAAAACAGGATCAATATCGGGAACCTTCGTATGATGACCGCCTATGCGTATGCCTATGACCCTGTCACGGGAAAAATCACGGACAGGCCCAATGCCAGCGGGCGGATAACCCGTTTGGACCTCACAGGGGACGGCGGCGTGTATTCGTTGTACAAAACAAGCGTTCGCGCGCTTCTGGGATTACGAAGCACCTTGTTCAGTATCCGGCCCGAAGGCGGCATTGCGGTGCGCAACGGCGCAGGGGTTACGGTTATGCTGGATCAAAGCATTCGGGACGCCAAAGCGCTGGTTGCCGACGGACAGGCGGCGGAGATCAATCCCGGAAGCGACAGCTTCTACATAATCACAGCCGCGGGTGTAGAAGAAAAGAGCAAGGATCAGGCGACGACGGTTACGGCCTATGTCCTCGACGGAAAGGGTTACGGTCATGGCGTAGGCATGAGCCAGTGGGGCGCTATCGGCATGGCGCAGGCCGGCATGACCTGCGAGCAAATTATCGAACACTACTATAATCAAGGCAGAAACGACGGCAGGCTGGTGATAGAATGAGACTTGATTCAGTGGGAGCATCGGATAGAATGAATGGCAGGATAAACGATGGAACTTTCCTTATTTGATTATGAGCTGCCCGCGGAACGGATCGCCCAACAGCCCGTCGAGCCAAGGGACCATTCGCGTATGCTGGTTATGCCCAGGCATGAGACAGCCGGGCCTGACACAGAAATCCGGCACGACTATTTCTACAATCTCCCGCAGTATCTCAGAGCGGGGGATTTACTGGTATTGAACAGGACCCGGGTCATTCCGGCCAGGCTCATCGGCAGAAAGGCGAAAACAGGGGGCGCGGCGGAGTGTTTCCTGCTGCATCAGGTCGCGCCGGACCGCTGGTCCTGTCTGGTCAAGCCGGGGAGGCGACTGGCGCCGGGAACAAAGCTGATTTTTGGACAGGGGGAGCTGGAAGGGCTCATCGAAGAAAGGACAGAGGGAGGAGGCAGGCTGGTCCGCTTTGCCTGGCAAGGGGATTTCGAAGAGATCCTCCGGCGCGTGGGACAGACGCCTTTGCCGCCCTATATCCACGAGAAGCCGGAGGACCCCGAGCGCTATCAGACAGTATATGGCGATATCGCCGGTTCGGCGGCGGCGTCCACGGCAGGCCTGCACTTTACGGAAGAAAGCCTGGAAGCATTACGCCGTATGGGCGTCGGCTTCGCGCAGGTCCTGCTGCACATCGGCCCGGGCACATTCCGGCCGGTGCAAACCAGGCAAATCGAGGATCACCTGATGCACAGCGAGTATTGCGAGGTGTCCGAAGAAACGGCGCGCGAAATCAACCGGGCGAAAGAGGAAGGGCGCAGAGTGATCGCGGTCGGCACGACGCCCCTGCGTACATTGGAAGCCATGGGCAGTGGGGGAAGCGTAAAGGCGGGGTCCTGCTGGACGGATTTATACATTTATCCCGGCTATTCGTTTCAGATTATCGACGGCCTGCTGACCAATTTTCATCTGCCGAAATCCAGCCTGCTGATGCTTGTCTGTGCGCTCGCCGGCAGGGAGCGCGTCCTGGCCGCCTATCAGGAAGCCATACGGGAAGGCTATCGCTTTTTTTCTTTCGGGGATTGCTGCCTTATATTGGACAGGCTGTATCCTTGATTATGGCGGTACTACGCTTCCGCAGCGTTCGTATCTTACGTTAGGGGACAAGATCCGGGAGTACAGGGAAGAAGGAGAACGTTTGTTCATGCACATGAAATGGACCTGTCTGAAAACCGATGCAAGCTCGATGGCCCGCCGCGGCAGGCTGGAGACGCTCCATGGCGTGGTAGAAACGCCTGTATTTATGCCGGTAGGGACGCAGGCTACGGTGAAAGCCATGACGCCGGAGGAACTGGAGGCGGTTGGCGCCTGCATGATCCTGTCCAATACCTATCATCTTTATTTGCGGCCGGGCGAAGCGCTGATCGAAGCGCACGGGGGGCTCCATAGCTTTATGCGGTGGCAGGGCCCGATCCTTACCGACAGCGGCGGATTTCAAGTATTCAGCCTGGGCAATTTGCGCAAAATCAGCGAAGAAGGGGTGGAGTTCCGTTCCCACATCGACGGCTCCAAACATTTATTCACACCGGAGAAAGTCATGGAAATCGAAGAAAAGCTCGGCGCCGATATCGCTATGGCTTTCGACGAATGCATTCCCTATCCCTCGACCTATGCCTACGCAAAAGAAGCTACCGCGCGCAGCGACCGCTGGGCGCGGCGCTGCAAGGAGGCGCATCACAGGGAAGACCAGAGCCTGTTCGGTATTGTGCAAGGCGGTACTTACAAAGATCTGCGAAGCGAAAGCGTCAGCGCGCTGCTCGAACTGGATTTTCCGGGCTATGGCATAGGCGGGCTGAGCGTCGGGGAGGAAAAGCCGCTGCTGTATGAAACGCTGGAGTATACAACGCCCCTGCTGCCGAAAGATAAGCCGCGCTATCTGATGGGCGTCGGTTCGCCGGATTGTCTGGTAGAAGGGGTATTGCGCGGCGTGGATATGTTTGACTGCGTGCTGCCGACGCGCATTGCGAGAAACGGCACGATGTTTTCTTCCCGGGGGAAAGTGGTGATCCTGAACGCGCAATATAAGGAAGACCAAAGGCCTGTGGATGAAAACTGCGCCTGCTACGCCTGCCGGCGTTTCAGCAGGGCGTATATCCGGCATCTCTTCGTCGCCGGGGAAATTTTAGGGCTCAGGCTCGCCACCCTGCACAATCTTCACTATTTATTTTCCCTGATGGCGAGTTGCGGCAGGCTATCGAAGAGGACAGGCTCGCCGAAACGGCAAAGCAAATCCTGGCGCTTCCGCGCTGAAAAAACCCTTGCATTATTACCCTGTACCCTTTATTATTCTCTTTGTAGGTTCGGAAAGCAGGCTACCATCGCATTTTGTTAGGAGGTCATTTCGTGAATCAGTATTTGTCCATAGCCTGGATCGCGGGTCTTGGCGCCTTAATGTACTTTATGATGATCCGGCCCCAGAGTAAGCAGCGAAAAGCGCGCGCGCAAATGATGACGGAATTAAAGAGAGGCGACAGGGTCGTTACCATCGGCGGCATACACGGCATCATCAGGGCCATTCGTGACGAGCGGGTTACATTGGAGATCGCATCGGAGATCTACGTCCAATTCAGCAAAAACGCCATCGCCAGTGTGATCAATAAAACTGCTGAGAAAGAGACCAAGTCAAAGGGAGCGGACGGGCGGCCCGAGGATGAAATCCTGGACGCGGACGTGATCACCGACACGGATGACGCGGCCTATGAGATCGATCAGGACCCGGACGACGATTTGTATGATAATGAAGACAATACCGGCGAATGAGGCATTCCCGGCGAATGAAACAATACCGGCGGAGCAATAGGGCAGAGTAATAATACCCGGTCAGATGGCGCAGGCTACGCATGGTTTGCGCTTGCTTTTTTTGACAAAGGAAGCGGACAAGCATATAATAGGAAAAGGCTTTTGAACGAGCCAAAGGAGGATCGGTAATGAAAACCGGAAAGCTGATTGCCGTAATTGCCGTCATGCTGGCAACCCTTGCGGGCGCCTATTTCAGCGTGACCTACCTGGGAAGCTACCTTAAGCTTGGCCTGGATTTGAAAGGCGGGGTTCAGGTTCGCGTCCAGGCGACGACGGACGCGACGGCGGACGACATGGAAAAAGTGATGTCCATCATGAACCTTCGTATCAATGGCCTTGGCATCACAGAACCGACGATGCAGAGAGAGGGCAGCAACCGGATACTCATTGAGCTTCCCGGCATACAGGATCCGGAAGACGCCATCGCGATGATCGGGCAGACGGCTTATCTGGCTTTCGGTACGGTGGATGAGGAAGGCAACGCCACGATCATCCTGGACGGAAGCAGCCTGGACGACGCGCAGGAAGTGCATGTGCCGGCCAGCAATCAGCCGGGTTCCATGCAGGGGGACGAATATCTGGTGCGGCTGGATTTTAACAACGCGGGCAAGCAAATCTTTGCCGATACCACACAGCGCCTGGTGGATACCTATCCCCAGCTGACCATCAACGACGCTGCGATAAATAACGATTACCGCCGCAATATCGCTATTTTTCTGGATGAAAACATCATATCCTTCCCCTATGTCAGCACGGCTATCCCTACGGGCGAGGCAGTCATCACCGGATATCAGAGTTTAGCGGAGGCGAGGCAGCTTGCTTTGCTTCTGAAGTCCGGCGCTTTGCCTGTACCGGTGGAGATCATAGAGAAACGGACGATCGGCCCTACGCTGGGCGAAGATTCCATTCAGAAAAGCCAGACGGCAGGCCTCATCGGCTTATGCCTGGTGGTGGTGTTTGTCATCGCCGTCTACAGGCTGCCCGGTGTGATTGCCGCTTTTTCACTGATCATGTACAGCCTGCTGTTGTTTGCCGTGATGGCCTTAATCAACGCGACCCTGACCTTGCCCGGTATCCTCGGCGTCGTGCTGAGTATCGCGATGTGTGTGGATTCCAATATCATCATCTATGAGAGAATCAAGGATGAGCTGGCTTCGGGCAAAACGCTNCGCTCTGCGATCAATTCCGGCTTTTCCAGGGCGCTGCGGACGATCATCGACTCCAATGTGACGACGCTGATAGCCGCCGCCGTCCTCTTTTGGAGGGGGACGGGAAGCATTAAAGGCTTTGCGGTGACCCTGAGCCTCGGCATCCTGATCAGCATGTTTACCGCGATCGTATATACCAACTTTTGCTTAAAGAGCCTGGCGGAGTCCGGCGCGTTCCAAAATCCGGTGCTCTATGGCGGAAAGGGGGCAGGCAAATGAACATCCATTTTTATGAGAGACGCAAGCTCCTCTATATCGTATCCGCGGTTTTTCTCGCCGTCAGTGTGGCTTCCCTGCTTCTTATGGGTTTGAACCAGGGCGTTGAGTTTCAAAGCGGTACGCTCATGGATATTCGTTTTGCGGACGAAGCGGTTTCTATAGAGCAGATTCGCGGCATTCTGGCGGACTACAGTCTGGAGCAAAGCAGTATCACCCAAGCCGGGGAAGGGACCTTTGTCATCAAGTCCGTCGAAATCAGCGAAGAAACACAGAACCTGATCGCCGACTCTTTCCGTGAAAGCCTGGGCGAGTATGAGCTGCAGCGCCTGGAGAGCATAGGTCCCATCATCGGCAAAGAACTGACCCAAAACGGAATTTTGGCTTTAGTCATTGCTTCCGCTTTGATGCTTGTCTATATTTCTATCCGTTTTCAATGGAAATATGCGATTTCCGCCATCATCTGCCTGGTCCATGATTCCTTGATCATGCTGGGCTTTTTCTCCATTTTCCAATTTGAGATCGAAGGTTCTTTTATTGCCGCTGTCCTGACGATCATCGGCTATTCCATCAATAATACCATCGTCGTTTTTGACAGGGTCCGTGAGAATATGAAGCTGCATCCGAAATGGTCCGGCAGAGAAATGGTCGATAACAGTATCGGACAGACGCTGGTTCGCTCGATCAATCTGTCGGTTACGGTTGCGCTGGTTCTGGCGACCCTGATCCTTTTTGGCGGGGAAACCACGAAATCCTTTGCCATCGCCTTATTCGTAGGAAACGTCGCCGGCTTTTATTCCTC
>WRNN01000074.1 GCA_009776595.1 Clostridiales bacterium | reverse complement strand
CCAGCCGATGCATCAGGTTGAGGACCGCTGTTTTCAGGCCGCTGAAGCTGAAGCCCCAAGGGTCGTCACGGAGCCGGGCTACGGGCAGAGAGAAGGCTTCCGGGTTACCCTCTCTGGCCAGGCGATCCAGAACCGGCCCTCCCGGATACCCCAGTCCTAATGCCCTGGCCACCTTATCATAGGCCTCTCCTGCCGCGTCGTCCCTGGTCTGGCCCAGCAGGCGATAGCTGCCATGGCCTTCCAGCAACATCAGGGCGGTGTGCCCGCCGGATACGATGAGGCCGATAAGGGGAAAACCAATATCCATGCCTGTGAGCCAGTTCGCGTAGATATGCCCTTCCATATGGTTAACGCCGACATAAGGAATGTCCAGGCTGTACGCCAGCGCTTTCGCCGTGCTCAGCCCCACCAGCAGGGCGCCCACCAGTCCCGGCCCCCTGGACACGGCTATCCCGTCCAGATCGCACAATCTGACGCCGGCAAGCGCCGCCGCCTGATCAATCAGGAGATTGACGCTTTCCATATGCTGCCGGGAAGCAAGCTCCGGTACTACGCCTCCGTATGCGCGATGCAGATCGGTCTGGGACGCTACCAGATTTGCCTTCAGCACTATGCCCTCTTTCAGTATGGCGACGGCTGTCTCATCGCAGCTGCTCTCGATCCCCAGTATCCATTGAAACAATTCCATGCGTCTCCTCAGCTCATCTTTATTTCCTTGTCTCCACCGGCGTCGGATGCATCTTCCTCTTTCCGGCGAAGCCACATAATGATCGCGTCTTCACCACCGTTATCATAATAGCCGGGCCGGATGCCCGCTTCCGCGAATCCGGTTTTCTTATAGAGGTTGATTGCAATCTGATTACTGACGCGCACTTCCAGTGTCATATGATTCATACCGTTTGTCCAGCCCCAGCGAATCATCGCCTGCAGAAGCATTTTCCCCAGTTTCCTGCCTTGATAGTCGGGCCTTACCGCTATATTGGTGATATGCCCTTCGTCGAAAATCTTCCAGATCCCGCCATACGCCAAAACCTCATCCGGCTTCTCTTCGTCGGTTAAAACCAGATAAAGCGCCAGCGTATTGTCCGCTAACTCGCTGCGAAAGGCAGCTTCAGACCACGGCGTCGTAAAAACCATCTTTTCGATGCCGGCGATTTGCGGGATGTCCTTTTCCGTCATACTTCGGATCTCATATGCTGCCATTCTCCATACTCCTCACGCGAGCTGTCGATTGCGATAAGTCAGATTCCCCTCAGGTAGATTGGTTTCATACCATAAAACGCCGCATCTTCCGCGCTGCCCTGTTTTTCCCGCTGTCCGCCTTTTCGGATGGCGTCTATGGCGGCAAGGGCGATGAAACTTCCCCGGCACAAGCCGGTTATGGGAGGCAGCAGCCTGGCTTGCGCGCCCAGGTCCCGCATCCAGATTTCTTTATACATGGCGGCGCCGTCTCCCAGCAGGAAAACCTCTTCCCCCGTTGCTTTCATCCGTTCCGCCCAGGCTTCGGGGTGCAGGGCTTCAGGCGGGACGAGGCAATCCAATGTCCAGCAGGGGTCCTCCCCCATGCCCGCCGGCATCCTTTCTTTCTTCCCACGCTGACGGGCGGCAAACAGTTCCCCGAGGGACAGATTGTCTCTGTCAGCGTTTCCGCTGCCGCCGTCCGCTTCCGAAGAAGAAACGCAGCGCCATCGATAAAGGCCGGTATAGACCTGTTCCCGTCTGGCATTGAGCATGGGCGACACCTGGACCGGCTGCCCCGCCATAGCCCAGGACATGGCTTCCAAAGTGGGAACAGCCGCCAGCCTTACCCTTGTGTTCTGTGATAATCCCTGTGCAAGGGCTTTGGCGGTAGCCATACCGATACGCAATCCGGTAAAGGACCCCGGTCCCGCCGACACGCCTATCCCCGTGATTTCTTTTCTATTTCGCCTGCATAGACGAAGCAGATCGTCGATCATCGGCAGTAGTTGCTCCGAATGGGTGAGCCCCACATTCAGCAGGAGCTCTCCCAAAAGGCCTTGATCGTCCGCCAGCGCAACGGAAGCCACCGGCGTCGCGCTCTCGATTCCCAGAACCAGCATATCCTTTCCCTGTCCTGTCATACCATGCCGCCCGTCAGGCGAATTCCGGCGGCGTCGCTGCAGGCAGATAAGCAACGGAGCAATTCCCGTCGCCAGTCCTCCCCGCCGCCGTAGGGCGCCAGTGTGATTCTTCGGCTATCCTCCGATGAAGCTTGCTCAAGTATGATCCGGATCCGCCTGGCAGGTAAATACGCCTCCGCCAGCCTGCCCCATTCGATAACACAAACGCCGTCCCCATAGAAGTATTCCTCATATCCCAGGCCTTCCAGTTCTTCCGGCGCCGCAAGCCGATATACATCGAAGTGATAAAGCGGCAAACGCCCGCCTTCGTATAAATGAAGGAGCGTGAAAGTAGGACTGGTCACCTGCGCCGGAACCTTCAGCCCCGCCGCCAATCCCTGTACCAGACTGGTCTTNCCCGCGCCTAATTCGCCGTCCAGCGCGATAAAGTCGCCTACGCAAAGAAAGCCGGCCAGAAAGGCGCCGAAAGCCCGCGTCTCCTCAACGCTGTTTGTCTCGACTTGCAGAGTATCCTCAGCAGCCGAAGCTTGCACAAAATCATCATACATGTCCTTATCCATCCATGCGTTTCTTGATCTCCCATACGGGCCGGCCATCGATATAGGTGGCTACACAATGGCTCTTATAATGAAAAGGATCCCCGTCAAACACGGCAAAGTCCGCATCCTTCCCCGGCGCCAGAGAACCTATCCGCTGCGCCATCCCTAAGATGACCGCCGGATTGATGGTTACGGTTCGCAGCGCCTGATCCCAGGAAAGGCCATACCTCACCGTCATCGCGGCGCATAGAGACAAGTATTGGATCGGCGTGCAACTATGGTCCGTCGTCAGAGACACGAGAACCCCGGCGTCCGACAGCGCCTTTACCGTCTGCCATCCCACCTGCTCCATTTCCACCTTGGACCGGCTGGAAAAGCTCGGCCCGACTACCACCGGGATATTTTCACGCAATAGCGCCGGGATCAATCTGTCTGCTTCCGTACCGTGTTCCAGAATCATTTTCAAATGAAACTCCCCGGCAATCCGGATAGCCGTATGGATATCGTCGGCGCGGTGCGCGTGCGCCCTGAGCGGGATTTCCCGCCGGAGGAGCCTGCCGAGCAACTCCATGCCCAGATTTTCATCATGGATTTCGTCGTCTTCGGCGGCTTTTTCTTTCTTTAGCCCATAGTCGCGCGCGTCGATCAAGGCTTGACGCAGCAGCGAAGCAATCGCCATTCTGGTCGTAGGCATTTTCTTTTGCTCCAAATAGACACGCTTGGGATTCTCCCCAAAAGCCGCTTTTACGCCGGCTTCCGCGTCCAGCAGCATCCGGTCCAGATCGGGACCGGCGGTCTTAACGATACAGACGGAGCCGCCGATCACGTTGGCGCTGCCTGGCGCGATCATCACTGTGGTGACGCCGCCGGACAGCGCGTCACCGAATGCCGGATCATAGGGGTTGATCCCGTCTACGGCACGCAGCTCCGGGGTGACGGCGCTATCTCCCGTCTCATTTACGTCGTCCCCTTCAAAGCCATACACCTCTTCCAGAATCCCGACATGGGTATGGGCGTCGATGAGGCCGGGCGTTACCACCAATCCGGAACCGTCTGTCACTTCCGCATCGGCGGGAATGTCCAGCTTTCCCTTGTCGCCCACCGCGAGAATTTTTCCATGGCTCCACAGGATCGTGCCTTTTTTCCATGATTTACTTTCTGCCGTATGGATCTCCGCGCCGGTCAGCGCATAAATTTTATGGTCCCGCTCCTCTTTCTTGTCAAAAGGTACTTTGTCGTTCGGGCTATTCTCTTTCCTGCTCGGGCTCATATACCCTCCAATTCTTTCATCGCTTGGGGCAGATACTCGGCAACCTCACCCGCCAGCCCCCCTCTGCTTCCTTTGTCTTCTTTCAACAGGTCGCCGGCCCGGCCATGGAGATAAACGGCCAAAACCGCGGCGTCACACGGCGGCAGGCCCCTGGCAATCAGCGCGGCAAGAACGCCGGCCAGCACATCCCCGCTTCCCGCGGTTGCCAAAGCCGGCCCGCCGGTTGAGTTGATATACAGCTTCCCCGCCGGATCAGCGATCAGTGTGGAAGCGCCTTTCAGCACAACGATCGCGGCGAACTCCTCCGCTGCTTTAGTGGCAGCCGCGCATCTGTCTTTCTGTATCTCCTCCGCCGTGGTATCCAGAAGACGTGCCAGTTCCCCGGGATGCGGGGTCAGCACCAGCGATCCGGCTGCAGCTACCGCAATATCTTTGTTCTGCGCCAAAGCCCAGAGCCCCCCGGCGTCAACAACCGCAGGTTTTGCCCAGGAAGACAGGACTTCCTCAAGGATAAAAACCGTCTCTTCCGTTCTGGGCAGGCCGGGACCGATCAGCAGTACATCCTTATCTTTCCCGATTTCCAGTATCTCTTTACCGGCCTCCGCTGACAGAAAGCCGGGCTTCTCTTCCGGCAGCGCGAGGGTCATTCCTTCCGTGAAAGCCAGATCGAAGCGATCTGCCAGAGAATCCGGCACTGCGGAAGTTACCAGCCCCGCCCCGCCGCGCAGCGCGGCCCGAGAAGCAAGCATAGCCGCACCCGTCATACCCCGGGAGCCCGCGACGGTCAGCACATGGCCGAAACTCCCTTTGTGGCTGTCGGGAGGAATCTGCCGCAGCAGCGGCAGGACAAAAGCCGCATCCACCCATTCCGTCGTTTTCTCCAATCTGTCCAGAGCTTCCTTGGGGATAGAGATATCCGCCACTTGCACCTGCCCCGCGTGGAAGCGTCCGGGATACATATAGAGCCCTCGTTTACCATAGGCAAAGGTCACTGTCTCCCGTGCGTGTACCGCCTCTTCCGCCGCCTGTCCGGTTCCCGGATCTACGCCGGAAGGGATATCTACCGCGATGACTCTTGCTTTTCCATTATTCATGGCTTCTGCGGCAAGAAGATAATTGTCCTCCAGGCTTCCTTGAAAGCCGCTGCCCAGCATAGCGTCAATCGCAACGACCGCGGTTTCCAGGCAAAGTTTCAGCGGATAAAAGCTATTCTTGTCAGTTAAGACATACCAACGGATATCCGTGCTTTCGACGAAGCTCCAGTTTTCTCTCGCCGTGCCCTGATACGCATCCGGATTGCATAACAGAAACAGCCGGACGTCGGCGCCCCATTGATGCAGATGCCTGGCAGCCACCAGGCCGTCCCCGCCGTTGTTGCCTTTGCCTGCGACAATCAAAACCTGGTTTTGTTCCCTGTTCAGATGTTTCCAGGCTGCCGCCGCCACCGCGCGGCCCGCGTTTTCCATCAACAGTAATTCAGGGATCCGCCGCTCTTCTATAGCCCAGCGATCCATTTCCGCCATATCCTTTCCGCTGACAATCCTCATCGATTCACGCCCCCTTAAACATTTTATCAATTAAAACGAAAACGTGGCTTATGACTGTCGCCGTATACAGACGTGTTCAAGGCATTCACTCAGGCTTGCGGCTGGTAAGCGCTGAGGTAATAATAAAACGGCGGGCTGGCTACAGACGGTAAATCCATTGTTTCTCTCCGGCGAAGCGTCGGATAAATTTTATTATACATCATTAAGTCCATGAATCCCCCGGGGAAAGTCAGACCTCTCTCCAGGTTGCCCGCGTCGCCAATGGCAAAAACCTGCAAGGGTAAGGCTACGGGACTGTTATTTACCGTGATAACCTTACCGGCAGGCGTATCGTTATAAAAAATATAGCTGTTTGCCGTCAGCCGATAGTCTCCGACCGCGATCGCTTCCGCGCCGGCCGCATATAGCTCGTTGACCAGAACAATGATGTCGGTGTAAGTCACGGCAGAAGTTACCTGAAATTGAACCTCCAGTCCCTGCCCGGTAACAGGCCTGATACCATTGGCGATTTGCAGGCGATTCAACTGTTGCTCCAGCGAACGCAAGGTCATTTCCTCATCTTCCAGGGCATTTCTGCGGTCATACAACTGCGAGGACAAATCCGCCATCTCCTGTCCCAGCCGCTGCCGCTTTTCTGTCAAGTTCTTTACCATTACGATCAGATTTTCCTGTCTTTGTTGATAAAGTTCACGCTCCGGCGCCTGCTGCGCTTGAAACTGGACGGAAAACAAGATCCCCAGGGCTGCCGCAGCGCAAAAGAAAGCAAACATATTTCTTAAGCTATGGTTCATTGTGCCTCCCTATTGGTTGCGGTTCTTCCGGACGAGAGCTTTCATACGATTCCGATTCCGCTTCCGCATCCTCCGCGGTCGCTAAAACCTCCGCCAGACCGCTCTCATTTTGATTTCCCTTTTCTTTCCGGT
The DNA here is from genome assembly GCA_009776595.1 of Clostridiales bacterium. Classification (GTDB taxonomy): domain Bacteria; phylum Bacillota; class Peptococcia; order DRI-13; family UBA5745; genus WRMS01. The sequence goes on along the minus strand of WRNN01000074.1, from coordinate 681 downwards.
CCATCGCTTCGCGGTGCGCATGGAAGAGTTGACTTTTCATCCGCAGGTTTTCAATGATATACACACGAATCAGGGATAGGTTGCTGAACAGCCTTACGCCAAAAGCGAAAACCGCCGCATAATATAAATCGATACCCAAGGTATCGCCGATAAACGCCAGCGCAGCCGCCAGGAGCGCGTTTGCAAAAAAGCCGGACAGCATCAGAAGGCTGTCAAATTTCATTTCGTACATGGCCTTAATCCCGCCAAACACGGAATCAAGAGCAGCCATAATACCGATGGATAGATATTTGACCATCCCGGCCGGAATTTCAATTTGTAGAAATTGTCCGAAATAGACGCCCAAAACCAATCCGATGACAGGGATCAGCCACCCCATAGAATTCCGGCCTCCTTCCGAATTTTTACTGATCGCTGATCAGTACCGGCGGACTGTTTAACCGTTAGCACTAATTCAACTGGGCGTGCACAAACTGCATTTCTCCTTTGTACGCGGGCAGGACCAGCCCTTCCCCGATCGACATGGTGACAGGAAATTGATTCTGCAGCAAATACCCATAGCGCCCATGGGCTACCGTATCCAACAGAATCGTAGGATTGCCGATAGCCATAATGACAAAAGGCGGCGCCAGACGCGTCGTGTTAACCAATACTACATTGCCCACGCATCGCAGCTCGGTT
>WRNN01000073.1 GCA_009776595.1 Clostridiales bacterium | reverse complement strand
CGCCAGGGGAATGGATTCGCGCTTTCGCTTTCCCGCAAGCAATAACGCGCCCGAGACGATTAGGGACAGCAGGCAGAACACGCTCATATAGCCAGGCCATGCCTCCCATCCCAGAAGCAAGCCAACGACAAACGCCAGCTTAACGTCGCCGGCGCCCATAACGTGAAACATATAGGGGACCAGGTGAAGAAAAAAAGCCAGGGCGCCTGCCAGAAGGCAGCCGGAAGCTGCTTCCGCGTTGCCGCGGCAGCACAGCCATCCGGCCAGCAGCACAAAGGCGCCCAGGCCGATACAAGTGAAGCTATTGGGGATACGCCGCCAAGCCAGGTCCGTTCCGGCCGCGCCCAGGAGCAGGCCGCCCAGCACGATCCGGCTTAGGGTCATCATGTCAGTGACTCCAATCCGTGTTTCCGGCCTGCTTTCCCGTCGGGGAGAAATAGATCCTTCCCTCTTCGTTATACCGGATCAGGGCTTTGATCCGATCCACTTCGTCCTCCCCGACTAACAAGGTCACGACCGCGGGCAATACATCCCGGCTATAGCCATCGTCCGCCGCCGTTCCGTCCAGCGTCATACCGCCGGCATTTTTCTTGCTGATCACCAGCAGCCCCCGCAGCAGCGGGTCCTCATCCGGTCCGATAATCTGAGAAGGCTGAGGGTCTTCATAACTTTCTTTTGCCGGAATATACACCATCGCATCCACCAGCGTCCCGGGCCAAAGCCAGTCGCCGCTGCTGCGCACCAGGCTCGTCTCCACAGCGATCAAACGCGCCTGATCCAGCCTGCTGAACTCCCATTGCCAGTAACCGCCCTTGTCCGAGGCGGATACCAGGCGGCTGGGGCGAAGGATATCTCCCGCGCCGAATCCTATATCTCCTACATACCACGGTCCTTTGTCCAACAAGGCTTCCGGCTCGACGGCATAGTCCTCCCCTAAACCAAAAACCGGCTTTTCCGTCAATTGCAGCATTTCCGGCGTCAGAGGCTCTCCCGGCAGCAAGTCGGCTTTCGCTGTCACAACCATGCGCGTCTCGGCGCTTTTCTCAAGATACTCCTGATTCAGCCGGTACGTCACGCCAAAAACCACAACAAAACTAATGCATATCACGACGCCTTTCAATAGAAAGCCCATGATTCCCTGTCTCCATCCGCTCAGCTTGAAAACCTCCTCTGCCCGGAATGTATGGTACTACTTATAACTGCCTTGGTATCGTAATGTCCTGTTCACCACAATCTCTCTTTTTCCGCCGCCGGCCAGAACGCCCAGAAGGAAGGGCAGCTCGATCCTTGCCTGCCCCTTGGCCCAGATTTGGTCCTTATCCTGCACCAATTCAAACTGAAAGGATAAGGTTTTCGCCAAAGGGCCGCTCATATTCCGCAGCAGTATCTCCCTTGCCCAGCTTTCCGCTTCCTTCGCTTTAGACATCTGACGCCCCAGGATCAAATCTTCCTCGGCAATGCTGCCTGTCAGCGCGGCGTCCAGCGCCAGTTCCAGGCTCTGATGCAAACGATTTCTGACGACCCAGTAGGAGGCCGAGTCCGTCACCAGACAAACCAGCAGAAACATGACCCAGAGCCAAAAAAGCGATCTCACTTCTCCATCCTCCTTCCATATGCATCATGATGAAGCCGTTCATGGGGCGCAAGCTAACGCAATCCCCGGATATACGTATGGGCTAATGCCCGGAGATTGATACGCACCGGTACGCTGAGCTCCTGTCCAAAAGGCCTCAGGCTGCGGATTCTGTATCTGCCCTGTACTTCCAGCTCCAGCAAATCCCCTCTTTGCACTGTTTTTGGCGTTCCCGATAGCTGAATACTCAGTTCCCCCAGATTGAGCGCCGCCGACAACGTGTTGAATTTTTGCTTCATCGCGCCGTCAAGACCGTTTTCGGATTTCATCATTTCCATAATTTCCCCCGCGGCGCCGTAAAGCTTCCAGACCGACATACTATACGAAGCAACTTCCACCGCTACAAACAGAATAACAGACAACAGAAACAGCGTATAAAGGCCGCTGGTCAAACCTTCACCCGATTGTCCCCGAAAAAAGCCTTTCATCTTCTTTCCATCCTCAGGGATTAAACACTTTGTCAAGATGAACAAAGATCCCGTTCACATAGCCGACGAGCTTGCCGTCCACCAAGCCTTTGACCATCACCAGCACCAGCGCCATTATCGCCATCCAGCCCAGTGAGGATACCAAATCCCCTCTTTCCTCGCGACAGAAGCCTATCCATTTTTCCCGCCATCTCAACAGGAGCAAACCATACTGCACACCTAAATTTTCATAAACATTCTTCATTGGAATTTCCCCGCCTTTCAATTCTAAATGGGGCGCTGCCCCATACCCCGTCGGCATTCGCGTGCATGCCGCTCATACCTTCCGTTCACTACGTTCACGTGTCGCATCCAGATGCGCCTGATAGGAATCCCTCTTTATGGATCCTTTGCGGGATTCATATCATTCTAAATGGGGCGCTGCCCCGTTCCTAATAACCATTTCAAATGGGGCGCTACCCTGTTCCCCGTCGGCATTCAAGCGCCGAACAATTGCCCAACCTGCTGGAGTATCTCCCATCCTTTCAGCAGCAGAGACGCGACCGCCAGGCAAAACAGGAGTGTGTACAACTGATACACCTTTTCCGGCTTGGTATGAACCAGGGACTCCGCGGCTTCCTGCCGCAGCGCCGCCAGTTCGCCTTCGATGCTGTTGAAATAAGCTTCCGCCGCCCCATACCCGCTTTCTACCGCCAACATAAGCGCGGAGGCCAGTTTCTGTATAGCCGGCATGTCAAAGCTTACGGAAAACAGACGAAAGGCGCTCGCCGAGCCGATGGTCTGAATGTCATGAATTAACTGATCGAGCGCCTGCGCCATAGCCAGGCCTCCGGAAGCCTGCGCCTGACGCAAAGCCGATAGATAATCCCTTCCTCCGGCAAAACAGATCCGCAAACGATCCATCACCTCCGGAATNTCCCGTATAAGCGATTTCTGCCACAGGCTGTAGCGGCGCTCCAGCTTGCGCATTTCCTGTTTGAATAGAATCGCTGCCGCCAGGGGGTATAGGCCGGCTTTCCACCAACCTTCCCAAAACAAAGGCGTAACCAGTACAGGCAAAGCAACCAGCATACTACGGAGAAGCAGGATGGTCACCGTTTCTCTGGCGCCTGTCTTCTCCCCCATTAAGGACAAGCTACGATCCAACCTGTCCCAATACGACTGCTTAATGTGTACGAAGCGTGCGCCTCTATCCATCATCCGGACCGCCCGGACCAGCCCGCGCCTGTCCTTTAAACCCGCTTTTCCCATGCCGCCCGCACCGGTGGTATACAGCACCTGGCGATAGGGTTTTCCTCTTTCTTCCTTCCAGTCGAGAATCGCAAAGATAAGCCAGGAGATATAGATCGCCCACAGCAAGGGCGCCGCATAGGGAAGCTGACGCAAAACGGTCTGATAGAGCATGATTTTCACCTCCTTTCTGTTGGACGGAATTACAGTTCCTCCACATTCAGCGACAGATATTCCTGGCCTTTCACGACGACATAAAGGCTAACGGCTACATACGCAAAAACCAGCAATTTCCCGATGAGGGTATATAAATACGGATTCGGATATCCCGTATCCATCATGGACAAAATGAGCGGAAAACTCCAAGCCGTAGCAATCGCCATATAGAGTTGTCTTTTACGCCCCGCTGTTTTTTGCGCCACCAGTTGAATCGCCTTCAAATCCCCTTCCAGNGCTTCTACCGATTTATCCAGCGCTTTCAGCGCGGCAGGGGTCCATCCGTCCGCATTGGCTTGAATAAGGGTCTCCGCCACATGATCAAACTTTTTCAGGCCGACCTCGCCCTGCCAATAGCCGACTGCGTCTTTCACGTCGCTTCCCAGGCGCAATTCTTCAAGGACCTTACGCAAGACGGCTGTTGTCTCCCCTCTGCTGTCACTCTCGATAATCATTTCCATCGTCCTGCTCAGGCTACCCTGGTCCGGCAGTCTCGCCGACAGCTGGCGCAGGCAATCCGTCAGCGTGATCAAGGTTTCCAGCCTCTGTCGATGCTTTCGATTTTGGATGACCAGCCTGGGCAGAAAGAGCATAAGAAGCCAGCCGACGCCAAAGAGCAGGAGGTTTCCCGTCAAGAAATACAGTCCGCCCGCCGCCGCAAGGCTGATCAGCCAGATTACCTTCGTCTCGCTGCTGCCCCAACTGACCCCTGCCCGGTCGGCCTGCCGCCGTATCCGGCCTTCTTCTTTTTGCCAATAATTCTGCCTTTCCTTTAGGCGTTCGGCTTTACCTGACCGGAGTAATACCGTCGCGGCAAGCACCAGCCAACNGTTAACAAGCATGGCATTGATCAACGAAAGCATAGAATCCTCCTANTGGCGCATTCGCTGCCGCCTTCATGCGGCGGACGGCGGCGTTTGCCATCTGCGGATATACTCCGGCGCTACCAGGGCCTGACTGAGCTTCTCCGCCAATCCCTGTGAAATACCCGCTACGCGCCTGTGGCTGCCGGTGACATAGCCGTCTTCCCCCAGCCCGGTTTGAAAGAATTGAAATATGCTGCGGCAGACAGGCTTTCTCGCCCCTTCGTAGCCGATCAGCTCCGCTACCTCCGTGACAATCCTGCTCTTTCCCATTTTTTGCTGAAACAGGATCAGGTCGACGGTATCCGCCAATTGCGCGGCGATGACTTCGTCATTATAGCCGTCCCCCGCTAACTGCACGATCCGGACTGCGGCATTGGCGGCGGAGCTGGCGTGGATCGTAAAGTAGGTATTATGCCCGGTATTCATACTCTCGTGGGCTTGCCGGCAAGCCTGGGAATCCCGTACCTCGCCCACCATGACTTTCACCGGGCGCATGCGCAGGGAGACTTTCGTAAGCCTGGCAATGTCGAAGCGTTTTTCCTTATTCTCATGGTCTTTCGTCTGCAAAGCGACGATGTTGTGATAATCCTGATAACTGCCGCGGCGCCGCAGCATCATTTCCGGGCTGTCCTCGATGGTGATGATACGCGTATCCGGTTGAAAGTACAGGGGGATCGCCATCATCGTCGTCGTCTTTCCCGAATTGGTTGCGCCCGCGATAATCGCGTTGCAGCAAGGGAGTATATGAGAGAAGAAGGCGTTCATCTCTTCGCTGATAGTGCCCGTTTCAACAAAACGGGCGGGCGTCATAGTGTCTTCGGCAAATTTCCGGATAGAAGCGCAGGTCCCTTCTGTCGCAATCCCGCCCCTGGCGGCGCCCAAAACGGCACAAATGCGGAATTTCTCAAACAGGCTGTCTATATGGGGTTCGTTCGCGGTCAGTACCTTCCCGTCTGTCATCAGCATCTTGTTCAGGATCACTTCCAGATGCGCTTCGTCCTGAAAACGCATTTCCGGATGCAATTCTTCTTCCCCGTTACGTTCCAGATAGACATATTGGTAGCTGTTGATATCAATGTTGGTCACTGCCGGGTCGTCCAGCGCCCTCTGGATCGGTCCGTAGTAAAGAATTTCTTCCTGCAGCTTCCGCAGCAACTGCCCCTGGCTCTGCCCCGCCACGGATAGCCCGGATTGGCCAAGGAAGTGCAGAATCTCCTGTTTCATCCATTCCCTGGTTTCCGGATCGATGACTGCCGAAGCCAGGCCCTGACTGTGATTCTCACGCAGATAATTCCTCACCAGCCGTACGATCTCCTGAAAGCCTGTATCCGCCGTTTCCATCCGGGTCTGCCCGGATGCATGCATGAGAGCGCCTTCTTCATCATCCTGCGCATAGATGTACTCCAATGGATTGAAATACCGGTTCATTCTTTCCGTCCTCCTACAAGTAGACCGGCCTATCGCCTGATTGTATGTTTTCTTCTCTGTCTTCGCTTTTTGCTTTCCTTACTTTATTGAAGCGCCTGTCTTCCGCCTCCAGGATAGACTTGATTTTTCTGCTGTCCCATGCCGTAACCCGCATCCCTTCCAGCATGGCGTTGTCTTTGTTTTTCGCAAAGGCTACAGCTTCCAGGGCCCTGAGATTCCCTAAAGCGGCCAGGATAAACTGTTCCGGTTTATGCTTGTATACCTGCACCAGCCGCTTGACAGACGCCAGCGCATAAGCCGCTTCCGTCGGCTTTCCCAAAGGAATGACTACCTTGTCGGCTGCTTTCAGGGAAAAGAAAGACATCGGGCTGTTTAGCTGGCCCTGACATTCGAGTATCAGGCGGCTGAAATCCAGGTTTTCCGCCAGGTTCTGCAGCGCGGGGATAAACTCCATGAGCGTATGATAACTCACGGTCGCCGACACCGGATAATCGGGAGAAGCAAATACGCTGGCGGCAAGTACGAAAAGTCTTCTGGCGACGGCATGGATCATATCCGGATGGATGCTTTTTTTCTGTTCAAAGGACGCAATCGCCGCCTCCGTATTATGTCCCCTGTCCATAACGCCGCATACAAAGCCCAGTCGGGGGATCCCCAGACAGGGAAGTTCCGCGATCAGGGTCTTCTCCGTTTCCGACAGCAATTCCGCCGTACCGAAGGACAAAGCCGAGGCGTCAATGCCTGTACAGGACCAAAACATGATGGTTTTCATCAAAATTCCTCCCGGAAGATCAGTTTTCTATCTTTTGCCTCCCTTTGTTTCTCTTCAGGGAACAAACGATGACACAACATCTCCAGGCAAAGCCGGCTCTCCGGCGAAAAATCCGAACTTTCCCGTTGAAAAGCCGACATTTGCAAAAAATCCGCCTTTACCGTATAGGGCACAATCAGTGCATCCTTCAACCGGAGACACTTTGACTCTTCCCGGATATACTGCGTTCCCCAGCTTCCATCAAAAGCCGGCAAGCATCTTCTGCGCCAGACATGTTCCAGATCCGGTATCTCGTTAAAACCGCTTGGCCATGGGGAAAAGGCAATGATTTTATAGCTGCAGACCAGCCCGTCTTTCCAGCAGAGATTTCTCCGGTCGCCAAAGCCGACATACAGGATATAGGAAAACTTTTCTTCTATTACCGCCCAATGTACCAGTGACGACAGAAATCCGTCCCAGAGGGGATACAGCTTCTCTTCCGTATCCTGATCGGGAA
>WRNN01000072.1 GCA_009776595.1 Clostridiales bacterium | reverse complement strand
CGACCTCGCCTTCCATGAGCAAATCTGTGAAATGTCAAGAAACTCTCTGCTGATCCTGGCTTTTCAAATGGCAAGGGAAGCGATTTATCAGTATTTGCTGATGCTCGCTAAAAAAAGAATGGAGATCCGCTCCCAGCGCCTCTCAGAAGGAGAAACCGCAGAAGGCAACCTCCATGCTATACTCTATGAAGCGCTGGTCAGCCGGGATTTTGAGACTTGTGAGAAAGCGCTGACCGATATGCTTAACCCCAAAGTGAACGTCTTTGAGGTTTGAAAGCGCAAACTAAAACAGATCCTTCTCTTTCCAGTTTTTTCGCAGCTCTCCCACCAGATAGAGAGACCCTGTACATAATACCAGATCGTTTTCGCCGGCCAAAGCAATGGCTTGACGCAATGCCTGATGGCAGTCTTCGATGAATTCCACTTGGTCTTCCGCTATCCGGCGGAAACCTCTGGCTAAATCCTCCCAATGACCGGCCCTGTCGGACAGCGGTTTGGTGATGATCACCCGGGATACCAGGCCGTCCAACTGCGCGGTGGCGGAGAGCCTGTCTTTATCCTCCAGCATCCCCATCACAAGGATGACCCGGTCGTAACGGTCCCTTTCGCCGGAGAGCCATATCGCCAACTGCCGGATACCGTCCGGATTATGCGAGCCGTCCAGAACTACCGCCGGGCTCTCCCGTACCTGCTCCAGACGGCACGGCCAGCTCAGCGCTGCCAGGCCCTTTCGCAGGCTTTCCTCGTTCAGCCTTTCCTTACCTGCCGGTAAGGGGGAGTGATCGCCCGCAAGCAGTTCCCAGGCAAGTATGGCGCAAGCCAGGTTGGCGCATTGATATTCCCCTGGTTTCGGCAGAAATAGCCCCTCATACGTCCGGAGCGGCGTCTTCAACGTAACCTCCTGCCCTGCCAAGCCCAGGCTTTTGGTCTCCCATTCACAGAGATCTTTGACAAGAAGCATCCGGGCGCCGGGCGCTTCGCCGGGCGCGCCTTTCTGCACTGCCTTAAATTCCTGCCGGAGTACCGCCAATGCTTCTGCGGCGTCGCAGGACGTCACCAGGGAAGAGCCCGCCTTGATGATGCCGGCTTTTTCCCCGGCGATCAAGGTCAGCGTATTGCCGAGATAGTTCTCGTGATCCATGGAGATGCTGGTAATGATGCTGAGCAGCGGCGTATCGCATACATTCGTGGCGTCAAAACGCCCGCCCATGCCTGTCTCCAGGATCAGCAGATCGACGTTTTGCCTGCTGAACCATAGAAAGGCCATCGCCGTAAGGATCTCGAACTCTTTCGGCCTTTCGCCGAGGGCTTTTTCCGTTCCCCTCACCGCGATTTCCACGTCTGACAGAAGGTTCAGCAGGTCTTCTTCACTGATCATTTCGCCGTTGATCAGGAAGCGTTCATTATAATACATCATATGCGGTGAAGTATACATGCCGGTACGAAAACCCGCTTCCCGCAGGCAGCGCTCCAGCATGGCGCAGACGGAGCCTTTCCCGTTTGTTCCCGCCACATGGATGACTGCTGTATTTTCCTGCGGATTTCCCAATTGCCTGAGAAGCTCCCGGATGACCTCCATTCCCGGCTTCATACCGACAGCGGCGATTTTGCTGATTTCCTGTTCAAAGCTTCTCATTCGATTTTCTCCTTTATCGCTGCCAATGCCTGCAGTCGATAGCGGGCGTCCGCCAGCTTTTCTTCCTCTTTGGCGATCACTTCCGCCGGCGCCTTTGACCGGAAGCCTTCATTGGCCAGCTTGGTTTCCAAGGCCTGTATCTCCTTCAGGACCTTGTCCCCTTCTTTCGCAAGCCGGTTTATTTCAGCCTGCCTGTCGATCAGCCCCTCTAAAGGCAAGTAGATTTCCGCTCCCGTCACTACCGCCGACGCCGCCTGCCGCGGCTTCTCCGCCGACGCCTCCCCTATCTCCACCTGATCTGCCGCGGCAAGCAGGGCAATGTATCCCTTACCGGCTTGCAGCATTTGCGCCGCCCTGCTGTCTGCGGCATAAATCACCAGATCCGCCTGTTTCCCCGGCGGGATAGAAAACTGGCTTCTCACATTCCTGACCGCCTTGACGACGTCCATAATCAGGGCCATCGTTTCCTCCGCTTCCGGATGGATCAGCCTTTCGTCTCCTTCCTCCCAGGGGCTCAACATGAGGCTTTCCCCCTCATGGGGCAGATGCTGCCAGAGCTCTTCCGTAAGGAAAGGCATGAAGGGATGCAGCAGGGATAGGGTTCCGCGAAGCGTTTCCGTAAGGGTATGCCTCGCGGCGGATTGATCGGCCTCCGTCGTCCTGCCATACAGGCGGGGCTTGATCAGTTCAATATACCAGTCGCAGAGCTCATCCCAAAGGAATTCGTAGATCCTGCCGGCGGCTACGCCGATATCATATTCCTCCAGGGCTTTTGTCACATCGATGGCGCAGCGGTTATAGCGGCTGCGTATCCAACGGTCCGCGAGTTCGGGGGGCCCCGCCGGGTTTTCGGCAGCCTGCTCTCCCTCCGCTTCCGCCAGATTCATCAGCGCGAAGCGGCAGGCATTCCAGATCTTATTACAAAAATTTCTGGTGCCTTCCAGCCTCTCCCTTTGGAAGCGCAGGTCGTTGCCGGGGGTATTGCCGGTCACCAGCGTAAAGCGCAGCGTATCCGCGCCGTAAGCGTCGATCAGCTCGATGGGGTCTATGCCGTTACCCAAAGACTTGCTCATTTTCCGGCCTTGCGCGTCCAGGATCAGTCCATGGATCATCACATCGTGAAAAGGCTGCTTCTCCATGAAAGCCAGCCCAAGGAAAGCCATTCTGGCGACCCAGAAGAAGATAATATCCCGCCCGGTAACCAGTACGGACGTAGGGTAGTAATACGCCAGGTCGTCGCTGCTCTCAGGCCAGCCCATCGTGGAAAATGGCCAGAGGCCGGAACTGAACCAGGTGTCCAGTACGTCGGGGTCCTGCTCCAGCGCGGCGCTGCCGCACTTAGGGCAAGCCTGCGGCGCTTCTTTTCTGCTGCAGACCAGTTCCCCGCAATCCTGACAATACCATACAGGGATACGATGCCCCCACCATAACTGGCGGCTGATGCACCAATCCCTCACGTTTTCCATCCAACTGAGAAATATTCTGGTAAAACGCTCCGGCACAAAGCGGATTCGTCCATCCTTAACCGCTTCGATCGTCGGTTCCGCCAGGGGCTTCATCTTCACAAACCATTGCTTCGAGATCATCGGCTCCACCGTCACGCCGCAGCGGTAGCAATGCCCGACGGCGTGCTGATGCGCCTCGGTTTTTTCCACCAGGCCCAGGTTTTCGAGATCCTCCACGATCTTCTCCCTGGCTTCATATCTGTCCCTGCCCTCATAGACGCCTGCCCTGTCGTTCATCTTTGCGTCATTGTCCATTACGCAAATCTGCTCCAGACCGTGGCGCAGCCCCGTCTCAAAGTCGTTGATATCGTGCGCCGGCGTGACCTTGACCGCGCCGGTGCCGAAGGCCCGATCCACCATCGTGTCCGCGATAATGGGGATTTCTCTGTTCATCAATGGCAGAATCACTATTTTTCCGATAAGTTCCGCATAACGGGGATCCTCCGGATGGACCGCGACCGCGGTATCCCCCAGCATCGTTTCGGGCCTGGTCGTCGCGACAGTGATAAAACGGCCGGGCTCGTCTTTCACCGGGTAACGCAAATACCAGAGAAGGCCCTCCTCGTCCTCGTGTTCCACTTCGATATCGGAAATGGTCGTCTGACATTTCGGGCACCAGTTGATCAGATAGTCGCCCTGATAGACCAGGCCTTTTTCATACAGGGTGGCGAAAACCTCCTGCACAGCGGCGGAGCAGCCTTCATCCAGGGTGAAGCGCTCCCGTTCCCAATCACAGCTGCTGCCCAGGCTGCCCAACTGTTCGACGATCCGTCCGTGATAATTATGCTTCCACTCCCATACCTGCTCCACGAATTTTTCGCGGCCCAAATCATATTTGCTCCTGCCCTCTGCGGCCAGCGCTTCTTCCACCCTTGCCTGGGTGGCGATGCCGGCGTGATCGGTACCCGGAAGCCATAGCGTATCATAGCCCTGCATCCGGCGGAAGCGGATCAGGATATCCTGAATCGTGTTGTCGATGGCATGCCCCAGATGAAGGGAACCGGTCACGTTCGGGGGCGGCATGACAATGGAAAAGGGGCCTTTGGGGCTTTTCACCGCGGCGGCGGCCTTGCTATCCTGAGGGATTACCGGCGCCCTGAAGTAGCCTTTCTCTTTCCATTCCCGATACCAGCGCCCTTCCACAAGCTTCGGGTCATATTTCGTGGACAGCCCTTTTCCTTCTTCATTTGTCATTTTCATCACAGTCCTTAAAATAATATGGATTAGTATATCACCTGGACAGGAATCAATCAACCGGAGCGGATTTGTCATAAGAATGAAAACTATGATATAATGCGCCTGAGAACAATGTTATGCCGCGAAGCGAACGGGATGAATGATGTGTTCTGCGCATCTTCGGTTAACGGGACATACCTGCCGGAGGGGGCAGATCCGCAGAACCGGCGCCCTCCGGTTTCCGGGAGTCAATCACTAAGAAAGGTTGCCATATGGACGATTATTTAAATGATACTACTCAAACGATGCCGCTTCTCCCGCTGAGAGGAATCATCGTTTTTCCGGGCATGATGACCCATTTGGATGTAGGCAGGGAGAAATCTGTGAAAGCCATCGAAACGGCGATCATGCAGGGTAACCGCTTTTTGCTCATCGCCCAAAGGGATCCGGACAACGATAAGCCGGGCATCGATGACCTTTACCGCATCGGTACGATTGCGGATATCAAGCAAATGCTGAAACTGCCGGGCGGAACGGTGCGGGTGCTCGTGGAAGGGCTCAACAGGGCCCGTCTGGAGAGCCTGACCTCCGAGCAGAATTATCTGGAGGCAAATTACAGCTATCTTTCAGACGTTACGGAAGAAAGCCTGACGATGGAAGCCGCGCTCCGCACGATGAGCGAGCAGTTTGAACGCTATGTCCGCCTGAGCAAGAAAGTAGCGCCCGAATCGGTTTCCGCGATCACCTCGATAGACGAACCCGGAAGGCTCTGTGATTTTGTCGCTTCCCACATTACGCTGAAGCTCCCGGAACGGCAGAAGATATTGGAGGTCCTTTCCATCAGCGACAGGGTCAACCTCCTGACGGAAATTCTGGGCAGGGAGCTGGAAATCCTGGATATTGAAAGAAAAATCAATGCCCAGGTCCGGCAGCAAATGGATAAAAACCAGAAAGAATACTACTTGCGGGAGCAAGTCAAAGCGATCCAGAAAGAGCTGGGCGAACGAGAAGACAAATCAACGGAGGTAGAGGATCTCCGCACGCGCCTGGAGGAGTCCGGGATGCCGGCGGAAGGGCTCGAAAAAGCCCTCAAGGAGCTGGAAAGGCTTGAGAAAATGCCCCCCATGGTAGCGGAAGCCACTGTCGTCCGCAACTATCTGGACTGGCTGCTGATGATACCCTGGAGTAAGGAAACGGAAGATAATCTCGATATCCTCCTGGCGGAAAGAATCCTGGAAGAAGACCATTACGCGCTGGAAAAGCCGAAAGAACGCATACTGGAGTACCTGTCGGTACGCAAACTTACGCAAACGATCAAGGGGCCTATCCTTTGCCTGGTCGGACCACCCGGCGTGGGAAAAACCTCGCTGGCAAAATCCGTCGCCCGCGCCATGGGCAGGAAATTTGTCCGCATGTCCCTGGGCGGGGTCCGGGACGAAGCGGAAATCCGGGGGCACCGCAGAACCTATGTAGGCGCGCTGCCAGGCCGGATCATCCAGGGACTGCGCACGGCGGGTACCAGAAACCCCGTCTTCCTGCTGGACGAGGTCGACAAGATGAGCGTAGACTTTCGCGGCGACCCTTCCGCGGCGCTTCTGGAGGTGCTGGATCCCGAACAAAACTCCACTTTCAGCGATCACTTTATCGAGATCCCCACCGACCTGTCGAAAGTGCTGTTTATCGTCACCGCAAACGTATCCTACAATATCCCGCCCCCCTTGCTTGACCGCATGGAACTGATCACGCTGCCCGGCTACACCGAAGTGGAGAAACTGGAGATCGCAAAACGCTTTCTGGTGCCGAAGCAAATGAAGGAAAACGGGCTGAAGAAAAGTCAGATGCGTATCATGCCCGGGGAGCTGCAGACGATCATCGAGAACTATACGCGGGAAGCGGGCATCCGCAGCCTGGAGCGGGAAATCGCCAGGATATGCAGAAAAACCGCCCGCCGTATCGCAGGCGGCAATGCGAAGTCCGTCACGGTGAGCGCAAAACTTTTGCGCGAATTCCTGGGTATACCCAGATTCCGGCACCGGACTTCTCAGGAAGGCAATCTGCTGGGTTCCGCAAATGGCCTGGCCTGGACCGAGGTTGGCGGAGAAGTGCTCCATATCGAGGTCAGCCTGATGAAAGGCAGCGGCACGCTGATCCTTACCGGCAAGCTGGGGGACGTGATGAAGGAATCCGCCCAGGCGGGCTATAGCTTTATCCGCTCCCGGGCGGATAAGCTGGGGATAGACGAGAATTTCTACAAAGACCTCGATGTGCACATTCATATCCCCGAAGGGGCAATCCCCAAGGATGGCCCTTCCGCCGGCATCACCATGGCCACCGCCATGGCTTCGCGCTATCCGACAAATACGTATACGCCGATATCGCGATGACCGGGGAAATCACATTACGGGGAAGCGTGCTGCCGGTAGGCGGTGTGAAGGAAAAAATTCTTGCCGCGCATCGGGCGGGCTGTAAAACCATCATCCTGCCCAGTGAAAACGAAAAGGATCTGGAAGACATTCCCGACAATATCCGGAGCGCCCTGCGTTTTGAAATGGTAGAAAACATGGATGAAGTTTTGGCAAAAGCGTTAGTGGCGGAAACGCCAAATACGCTGAGTTAATTGCTTCATGATAATTCAGAAAGCCGACATATTCGCGCTGGCGGTTAGCCCTGCGCAATACCCGGGCGGCGGGCGGCCGGAAATCGCCTTAAGCGGAAGGTCAAACGTTGGCAAATCTTCGCTGATCAACGCGTTTTTGCAGCGAAAAAACTTGGC
>WRNN01000071.1 GCA_009776595.1 Clostridiales bacterium | reverse complement strand
GCTAAATTGTACGGTATAGGCGTCGGCCCCGGTGATCCGGAACTGCTGACGCTTAAAGCGAGGAAAGCAATACAACAATGTGCTGTAATTGCGGGGCAAAAAAACGCTTTTGCCATTATTGCGCCATATCTGGAGGGAAAAAATCTGTTGGAGTGCGCATTTGCTATGGTGGACGACATGACGAAACGCAGGGAAGCCCGCTTAATCGCAGCCGGCCAAATCCTCGCCTTTCTTGAAGCAGGACAGGATGTAGGCTTTGTCACACTGGGCGACCCGACCACCTATTCCACTTATATGTATGTGCATGAACTTATCAAGGATAAAGGGTTCGACGTGGAAATCATACCGGGCGTCACATCCTATGCGGCGGCGGCCGCCGCGTTAGGCCTTGCCCTGTGCGAAGACAACGAGGTATTGACCATTATACCCGCGAAACACAACATAAACATGGACACGTTACTCGACGCACCGGGAAACAAAGTCTTCATGAAGTCCGGGGAAAATCTGACGCACGTACTGGAAAAGGTTAAAGCGCGCGGCCAAGACGCCATGATCGCCTGTCGCGTAGGGATGGCCGGTCAAACCCTGTATCGCAGCATTGACGAATACAACCAAACTCCGGAAACCGGGTATTTCACGGTGGCAATTGTTCGAGAAAGTTAGAGAAAGCGAGAAAGGGAGAAAGGGAGAAAAAGCATGAATCTAAGTGAAGTATGGGAACAAATCCGCCCCGTAGATGAGGACAGCGCAAAAGCCTGTATCGAGCGCTTCGACTTCGTGGCAAAGCCGGTGGGGAGCCTTGGCAAATTAGAGGAACTGCTGGCGCGGATCGCGGCTATCACAGGTTCGGCGGACATTGATATTTCCAGGAAAGCGGTTGCCTTCTTCTGCGCCGACAACGGCGTGACGAAAAAAGGCGTCGCCAACGGCGACCATGAGGTCACAACCGCCCTAGCAGGGATACTCGGACAAGGGAAAGCCTGCGTCACCGTGATGGCCAAGTCCTGCGGGGCGGATGTTTTTTGCGCGGATATCGGCATGGTGGATTCGGTGAACGGCCTGCGCGATTGCAAGTTGATGCATGGCACGGACGACATCACAGAAGGCCCCGCCATGCCTCGTGAAGTCGCCGAAAAAGCTATTCTTATCGGAATAGAAACCGTCAAAGAGCTGAAAGACAAAGGTTACCGCCTGATTGCCACAGGCGAGGCCGGGATAGGCAACACCACGACCTCCAGCGCGATTTGTTCGGTTCTTCTGCATAAACCGGCGCACGAAGTCACGGGACGCGGGGCCGGACTCGACGATGACGGGCTTTCGAGAAAACTTCGCGCCATCGAACAGGCCATCTCCATCAATCAACCCGATCCCGCCGACCCGCTTGATGTACTGTGCAAGGTCGGGGGTTTGGATATCGCCGCCTTGACGGGACTCTATATCGGCGGCGCACTGTATGGCGTACCGGTCATGATGGATGGGTTTATCTCGGGCGCGGCGNCGCTGGTTGCCGTGCGACTGTGTCCCGTTGTAAGAGAGTATATCCTCCCCTCGCATGAAAGCGACGAACCGGGTACGCGTTACCTTATGGAGGCGTTGGCGTTCTCGCCTGTTCTGCATGCCGGTATGCGCCTTGGGGAGGGGACGGGCGCCGTCGCTCTATTTCCTGTACTGGATATGGCGCTGGCCGTCTATCGTGACGCCGCTACCTTTGCGGATATTGAAGTATACCAATATAAAAGGACGATATGACCATCCTGATTTTAGGCCCGAACGGGAGCGGCAAAAGCGCCTATGCCGAAGAGCTTGTCCTGGGGCTGTCCGCCGGCGCGTATTATTATATCGCTACTATGATTCCTCACGGGGAGGATGGGTGGGCCCGCGTGGAGAAACACCGGAAGCAGCGCAAGGATATGGGTTTTTTCACCGTGGAGAAACCCACAAACGTGTCGGATGTTACCCTGCCGTCTGACGCCGCCGCGCTGTTGGAAGACGTGTCAAACTTGTTGGGAAACGCGATGTTTAACGGGGAGCGCGATGGGAGCGGCGTATTTGCCGATATAAGGGCATTCTGTGAAAAATGCCGCGCCGCTGTGCTGGTATCCATCGAGGGGCTGACGGAGCAGCCGGCATATGACGAAGAAACGCGCGACTATGTCAACGAACTCAACCGGCTGAACAGTAAATTGATTGATTTTGCTGATGTGGTGATCGTCTTGCGCGATGGTACACCGATTTTTGTGAAAGGGGACGCAAATGCTCTGGATTAGAGCGATGATACTTGCATTTTCAACCTACACGCGGATTCCTGTGCCGCAAGTGAAATGGGATGACGACGCTATGCAACTGGCCATCGCGTTTTTGCCTCTTGCCGGCGCGGCGGTGGGCGTCGCAATTTGGGTTTGGCAACAGTTTTGCGACCATTTCGAAGTCAGCGCGGTATTGTTTGCCGCCGTAACGGTCGCTATCCCCATTTGGGTAACAGGCGGCATCCATGCGGACGGCTACTGCGACACTTCGGACGCGCTGGCGTCATGGCAGGATAAAGAAAGGCGTCTGGAAATATTGAAAGACCCCCGTGCGGGGGCGTTCGCCTTGATCCGCTTCGGCATTTATACTTTACTCAGCTTCGCGTTGCTGTATGAGCTGTTCGCGCGTGGATACGACGGCGGTATCTGCACGATCTATATGCTGTCCCGCTGTCTTGCCGCCTGGAGCGCCATGACCATGCCGAACGCCCGGAAGGACGGGATGCTGGCGGCGTTTACAGAAAAAGCCGATCGAAAAAAAGCGTACATAACCCTCGGCCTGCTGTCCGCGCTTGGCGCGGCGGGCTGGGTCTATCTCAGCTTCCCCCGCGGGCTGTTCGGCCTTTTGCTCTGCCTGCCGGTTACGCTTTGGTACCGGAGTATGGCAAGAAAGCGATTCGGCGGCGTAACAGGCGACACGACCGGTTATTATCTGCAAACGATAGAGTTGACTTTGCTTGCGGGCTTATGGATGGGAGGCCTTGTGTTGACATGATGCACTTTCTGCTGATACGCCACGGAAAAACGCAAGGCAATCAGGAACGCCGCTATATCGGCGACAGGGAAGAACCCCTTTGCGACGAAGGGAGACAAGGCGTGCACCTTTTGCGGGAGAGCGGCGACTTGCCGCCTGTCGACTCGTTGATGTCGGGACCCGCTTTGCGCTGCCGTCAAACGGCGGAGCTATTGTTGCCAAATATGCCCTATGCCATCTGTCCTATGGCAGAGATTGATTTCGGCTGGTTCAAAGGGAAAACCGCCGACGACTTATTGGGCGACAAAGCGTATGAGGCGTGGCTGGAAACAGGCTGCCAGGGCGATATACCGGGCGGCGACAGCGTTTCGGCGTTTAAAGAACGGTGCTGCGATACCTTTCTGCATATTGCGGAAATAAGCGATCCGGGTACAATGGCGCTGGTGATCCATGGCGGGAATATCATGTCGATATTGGAACGATTTGCCCTACCCAGACGAAACTTTTATGATTACCACGTTCCGAACTGCGGTTTTTTCCTCTGCCGCTGGGAAAACGGCGCTTTGATTGTCGAGAGGGAAGGCCTATGAGGATTGTGCTGTGGTCGTCGGGCGCCCTGCTTAC
Organism: Clostridiales bacterium; assembly: GCA_009776595.1. Taxonomy (GTDB): domain Bacteria; phylum Bacillota; class Peptococcia; order DRI-13; family UBA5745; genus WRMS01. Next base: position 3,556 of record WRNN01000071.1, on the reverse strand, counting down.
GGGATTTGTACTGGACATGATTTTTGGCGACCCCTACGGCTTCCCTCACATTGTGCGCTGGATGGGAAGTTTCATTGCCGCGCTGGACAAACGTTTGCCTCGAACGGTGTTTGGCGGCGTTCTTCTTGTGATCCTCACGACGTCGTTTTACACCGGGCTTCCCTTTACTCTGCTGTCTCTTTGCTATCGTTTCGTCCCGTCCGCGGGGTATGTCCTGGAGAGTTTTCTGTGCTGGCAGCTGCTGGCTGTCAAACAGTTGAAAGTGGAAAGCATGAAGGTCTACCACAGCTTACTAAAAAACGATCTCGGAGAAGCGAGGAAGAACGTGGCGATGATTGTAGGGCGGGATACGGCGATGCTGGACGAGAAGGGTATTACCCGCGCGGCAGTGGAAACCGTAGCGGAAAACGCTTCGGATGGCGTGACGGCGCCTTTATTATTCATTATGTTAGGCGGGGCGGCGCTGGGTTGTTTATACAAGGTTGTAAACACGATGGATTCGATGGTGGGGTATAAGAATGAAAACTACCTCCATTTCGGACGGGCTGCCGCGAAACTGGACGACGCGCTGAATTATCTCCCGTCCCGGCTGTGCGCCCTGTTGATGATTGCCGCCGCATTCCCGCTGGGCCTTAACGGGAAAGACGCGTTCCGGGTTTGGCGGCGCGACCGGTATAAGCACGCAAGCCCCAATTCCGCACAAACCGAAGCGGTCTGCGCCGGGGCGCTGGGTATCCGCCTGGCGGGGCCGATTTCGTATTTCGGAAAAACGCAGGATAAACCGTACATAGGCGACGAAACGCGTCCCATTCAAGCCGATGATATTCTAAAAGCGAACCGGCTTATGTACGCCGCCGGTGTGTTGACGCTCTTGTTTACGATTTTTTTCAGACTGGGGGTGTTGCGCCTTGCGGCAATATGAGCACGGCGGTGATATTTACGGCAATCCGGGGGTAACTTTGGATTTCTCCGTCAACACCAACCCGCTCGGTATGCCGGAGAAGGTTCGTCAGGCGCTGATCTCGCGTGTAGACGAGTTTACGCGTTACCCTGACCCTGCGTGCAGAGAGCTTTGCGCAGCCATCTCCAAGTTTGAGGGCGTCCCAAACGATTGGGTGTTGTGCGGTAACGGCGCGGCGGATTTGATCTATCGGCTGTGCTGCGCCCTAAGGCCCCGCGAGGCGCTGGTTTGCGCGCCTACCTTCTCAGAGTACGAACGGGCCCTGGAGCAAGCCGGCTGCCAGGTAAGTCGTCATATTTTAACGGTGGACAATGGGTTTGCCGTGACGGACACCCTCTGCGAACAGCTCGTTCCCGAATTGGATCTGCTCTTTCTCTGCCAGCCGAACAATCCGACGGGCCGGTTGATTCCGATGGATTTGATCGAGCGCATTATCCAGCAGGCGCAGCAAAATGGCATAGTCGTTATTGTGGATGAATGTTTTCTGGATTTCACGGCGGGCGTTTCGGTTCGACGTTATTTGGAAGATATGCAGGGGCTTGTTGCGCTGAAGGCCTTCACTAAAATTTACGCGATGGCGGGCTTGCGCTTGGGTTATCTCTTGACTTCTGATAAAGTGTTAAAATGGAAAACAGAAACAACCGGACAGTGCTGGAGCGTTTCGGCGCCTGCACAGATCGCGGGCGCCGCCGCCCTTACCTGCGAGGGATGGGCTTCGATGACGCGACAATTAATAGAAGAGGAACGGGTATTTCTTTCCGGCAGTTTGAAAGCGCTGGGAATCACGGTATTTCCCAGCGATGCGAATTTCCTGCTGCTGCGTTCGGAAAGGCCGCTCTATGATCCGCTCCTGCAAAAAGGTATATTGATACGTAAATGTGATAACTTTAACGGCCTGGACGGATCGTATTATCGGATCGGTATCAAAACGCGGGAGGAAAACAAGCGTTTTATGGAAGCGTTGAAGGAGGTACTGCATGGCTAAATCCATCATGATCCAGGGCACGATGTCTTCTGTGGGGAAAAGCCTGCTCACAACGGGTTTATGCCGGGTGTTCCGGCAGGATGGGTACCGCGTCGCGCCGTTCAAATCGCAAAATATGTCAAGCAACGCCTATGTGATGGATAATGGCCTCGAAATGAGTAAGGCGCAAGTCATACAGGCTGAGGCGGCGGGCGTCGCGCCCGACCCGCTGATGAATCCGATCCTCTTAAAGCCCGTAACGGATAGGGGGTCGCAGGTTATCGTGAACGGAGAGTCGCGCGGCCTTATGCGCGCCTCCGAATACTTCAAGTTCAAAAATACCTTGCGTTCCGACATTATGAGGGCTTTTGAAACGCTTTCAGCAAAGTATGACGCCATTATCATTGAAGGTGCGGGCAGCCCCGCCGAAATCAACCTGAAAGAAAATGATATTGTAAATATGGGACTTGCCAAAATGACCGATTCGCCTGTACTATTGGTGGGCGACATCGATTGCGGCGGCATATTCGCGCAGATCGTCGGGACGCTGGTACTGCTGGAGGACGACGAGCGTGACCGCGTAAAGGGCACGATTGTCAATAAGTTCCGCGGCGATAGCGAACTCTTCCGTCCGGGGATCGCCATGCTGGAGGAAAGAAGCGGTAAACCTGTCGTCGGGGTGCTGCCCTACCTTGCGGTACATATCGAGGATGAGGACAGCCTGATCCGGGGAGGAACGGTAAAAACGGCTATCGACTCCGCTTCGTATCGGGAAACACAGTACGACATACTGGCAGCCGCTATGCGTACGCATTTGGATATACCGTTTATTTACAATGTATGGGAGGGTAAGGTATGAGGCAAGGCTTGATTCATTTATACACAGGCGATGGCAAAGGTAAAACGACTGCGGCGTTGGGACTGCTTTTGCGTGCTTACGGAAGCGGGATGCGCGTTGTGTTGGCGCAGTTTTTCAAAGGGCGGGATACCGGTGAGCTGCACGCTATCGAAAAGCTCCCCGGCGTAACGGTTCTGCGCTATACTCAGGAATTTGCGTTTTATCCGTTCGCCAGTGAGGAGCAAAAGGCGGAAATGCACCGCCAAAACAATTTGATTTTAATAGAAGCGTTCCGCTTTGCCACCGAGGATCTATGCGACTTGCTCATACTGGACGAAATCTGCGCCGCTTACCAATATGGCGCGGTGGATGCAGAAATGACGGACAAACTAATTATGCATAAACCGTCCGGCTTGGAGCTTGTGCTGACCGGGCGGAACGCGCCGCCCCATTTTATGGAAGCCGCTGATTACGTTACAGAATTTATGAAGCGCAAGCACCCGTATGACAACGGTACCCTGGCGCGAGAAGGAGTTGAGTATTAATGCCGGATTATGGTAAACCGGATGAAATCGAAAAACGCAGCTTTGCCATCATTCAAAGCGAACTGGCGCGCCCCCTCGATCCTATCCTTGCGCCGGTCATCCTGCGGGTCATCCATACCACCGCTGATTTTGAGTACGCGGAAACCCTCGCTTTTTCAGAGGGCGTGATCGAACGCGCGGCGGCGGCTTTACGGCAAGGCGTATCCATCGTGAGCGACACCGGCATGGTCAGGGCGGGGGTGGACAAG
>WRNN01000070.1 GCA_009776595.1 Clostridiales bacterium | reverse complement strand
AGGGCAGGCTTCCACGCATTTGTTGCAGTTTTCGCAAAAATTGTTCCGCAGCTTTTCATCAGGGACAAGATCAGCGTCGGTCAACACCGCGCTGAGCCAAAGCAGGTTTCCGTATTCGGGGCTTGTCAATAAATAATTGCGTGTGATAACCCCGATTCCGGCAAGCTCCGCCGCGTGTTTTAATGAGATATGCCCGTAAAAATCGCCATTTACCGTCTTGCCCCCCGTAGCACTTATCGCTTTCGTTTTACACCCGCTTTCTTTGGTTATCCGTTTTGACACCGCTTTCGCCAGGTCTGTCATTTTGTTGAGGATGGCGTTACGAAGTTCGGTGTATTCGGGCGGGCTCATGCTGAGGGTCTCCCGCGCAAAGGGGACGCCAAGGACAATGACGGAGCGGCAGCCTTCCAGCACGTCCGTGGGTTTAAAGCCGTCCGGTGCGAACTGAAAGTCACTTGAAGCGGCGATGCCGACAACGCTGGCGCCGGCGTCTATTCCGATTGTTTTCACCGTCAAACTGTCAAGCATAGTATTCATTTGCGTTCCACCCCCTCTTTTTGTGTTGTAGTTGTAACAGAACCACTATACCACAAAGGTCAATCGACTTGAAAATCCTTCGTTGACTTTATCAATTCAATAGTGTAGCATACTGGTGTGTGTTGAACAATGAACTGCAATACACACTTGGAAAAAAGAAAATACTATCAAAGTGTTCAGGCGGCTTATGTATTTTTCATCGGGATGAAATGGAAAGGAGGCTGCCGCCCGGATTAACTGGGAACGCGGAAGACATTTTTCAAAGTCTAACCGCACGGTACCGCCACTGTATGCGCGTATCCGTTATTCGTTGACGAAAGCCAGCCACTGTGGAAACATGGTAAGGCAGAATAGCGGATTGTGGAGCAGACCACGAACGCGAGAGTCAGGAGACCGGCTTTGATAGTTACCAAGCCTACGCGTATAGGCATTGGTTACTTCGCGTAGAATCGGATGCGGAGATGCTGAATAAGCGTCTCCGCGTTTTTTGTTTATTATCCCGATGAGCAACAAAAAATCCAGCCGATTCGTCGCATACGTTCAATGAACTGCAATGACAACTTGTTTAAGAATGAAAGGAAAATCAGATATGAAAGCTGCCAAATTCCTGTCACTTTTAGTAGCTATGATTTTACTTGTATCTCTCCTTACCGGATGCGCAGACAACCATAGCCAAGCCAGCGATACGGGCCCGCTTTCCGGTACGGAAGCGGACGCGCCCGAAACAAACGATGACGAAAGCAACGACACAGGGTCGCCTTCCGGTACGGAAGCAAGTGCGCCTGAAGCAAACAACGACGAAAACAATGAGGAAGACAATAGCGACGGTTATGAAGAAGGCACCTCCGCAGCCGACGGTATCGTCAACACCACGCCCGCCGATAAGGTCATCCTTGTGGTCAGCTTCGGCACCAGCTTCAATCAGAGCCGCAGCCTTACGATCGGCGGCATCGAAGCCGCCATCCGGGAAGCATATCCCGATTATCAGATCCGCCGGGCGTTCACCAGCCAGATCATCATCGACAAACTGGCGGCGCGCGAGGGGCTGCGGATCGACACCGTGGAAGACGCGATGAACAGGCTTATATTGGATAAGGTGAAAGAGGTCGTCATTCAGCCGACGACGGTAATGAACGGCTGGGAGTATGAAGACATCATCAAAGAAGTTATGCCCTTCGCCGATAAGTTTGAGAGCTTCAGAATCGGCAAATGGCTGCTTGCGGACGACGACGACTATGATGTGGTTGCCGGCGTCATGGCGGCTGAAACGAATAAGTTCAAGGCGGATGGAACCGCTATCGTCTGGATGGGTCACGGAACCTCCCACGAATCCAACGCTACCTACTTGAAGATGCAGAATGTACTGCACGCCAAAGGATACACCGATCACCTTGTCGGTACGGTCGAGGGATACCCCGAAATTGAGGATGTGGAAGAATTATTGGAAGAAATGGCTGCGGAAAGAGTCGTTCTGCGTCCGATGATGATTGTCGCAGGAGACCATGCGAACAACGATATGGCAGGCGATGAGGAAGATTCGTGGAAAATCATACTCGAAGAGGACGGCTATGGGGTCGAAAGCGTCATCGAAGGCTTCGGACAGGTCAAAGCCATCCAGGACCTTTTTGTCAATCATGTGCAAGACGCGCTCGACGCCGATGATCTCGCAGTAACACTGGCAGCTACNGCTGCCGGTGTTACCGCAGAGAGGACCAGAAACGGAACCTACGCAATAGAGGTGGATACCAACTCCGCTATGTTCAAATTCGTGGACTGCCAACTGAATGTGGAGGATACCGGTATGACCGCTGTCGTCACCATGAGCGGCGTGGGTTTTGACATGGTATATTGGGGAACGCTTGCACAAGCGGAAGCCGATGAAAGCAATGCCTATAAGCCGGTTCTTAACGATGGACACAATGTATACACCATCCCGCTTGAAGCCTTGGACAGAAAGCTTAACTGTGCGGGACGCGGGGACAGGAGCGGTAAGTGGTACGACCACATTGTAGAGTTCAAATCTGACAGCCTTTCGCCCGAAGCCTTTCTTCCGTGCAAAATCGACGTCGCCATGACGGGCGGTACCGGGAAATCCAGTATAGAATCGCCAACGGCATTGTTTTATAAGGACGGGGTCAATATCGCGCAAGTCGTATGGAGCAGCCCGAATTACACGTATATGATCGTGAGCGGGGCAACCTATTTGCCCGTGAACACGGAGGGGAACTCGACCTTTGAAATCCCGGTCATGCTGGATACCGACATGACGATCATCGCCTGCACGGTCGCCATGAGCGAGCCAAAGGAAATTGAATATGTTTTGCATTTCGATTCGGCGTCGATCCATTGATATGGTAAAAAGAATACCGCTGCTTTTGATCCTGCTGCTTTTTCTTCCCGGTTGTACGGCAGAGAGCAGCGCAAAGGACTTCGACGAATGGGAAATCGCGGGAAGCATGGAACTCCTGTACGCGCAGCAGTTCCGCGTGGACTATCTTACCGACGGCTGTTCTCTGATCTCTATTCAAAACAGTGGGCGTTTTTTGCTTGTGCCGGAAGGGCAGGAACCATCGCCGAACATGGACGAGGATATCACGGTTCTGCGTCAGCCGGTAGAAAACATTTATCTCGCCGCTACTTCCGCGATGTGCCTTTTCGACGCTTTGGACGCGCTGGAGCATATATCCATGTCCGGAACGAAAGCGGAGGGCTGGTATATTGAGAACGCGCAGGCGGCGATGAACCGGGGTGAAATTGTCTATGCCGGTAAATACAGCGCGCCGGATTACGAAATGTTAATGGCGAAAAACTGCCGTCTTGCTATCGAATCCACCATGATCAATCATACTCCGGAGGTCAAGGAAAAATTGGAGACTTTGGGTATCCCTGTCATGACGGAGCGTTCCAGCTATGAGATCCATCCGCTGGGACGAACAGAATGGCTGAAGCTCTACGGTCTGCTTTGCGGGAAAGAAGAACTGGCGAATCAACTATTCGACGAACAGGCAGCCTTATTAAACAGCATCCCCCCGGAAAGCACAGGGAAAACGATTGCGTTTTTTTACATTAGCTCGACCGGCAGCGCGGTGGCGCGCAAAAGCGGCGATTATGTGGTGAAAATGATTGAACTGGCAGGCGGTAAATATGTGTTCGACAATATAGGCGACGCGAACGTCACAACCGGTTCGGTCAATCTTGAAATGGAACAATTTTACGCAGAGGCAAAAAACGCCGATATCCTTATCTATAACAGTTCGATCGACGGCGAGATACGCACAATAGCAGAATTGTTGGCAAAGAGCCATTTGCTTGCCGATTTCAAGGCTGTGAAAAACGGCGNCGTTTGGTGTACAGGCAAAAANCTTTTTCAGGAGGCGACAGCGTTTGGCCTGATAATTTCGGATATGCACCGGATTGTAACAGATGATTTGGATAAGGGAAACCCACTCAACTTTTTTTATCCATTACGGTGAGAACATGAACGAAAGCTTAGTAATACAACAGGACATACGGCATTCGCGTTATATCCTTGTATCGCTCGTGCTTTTATTGCTTTTTGCCCTCTTGCTTATGCTCAATATCGGGATAGGCAGCGTGAAGACTTCCCTAAGAGANGTGTTTGTTTCAGGAACGACAGAACACGACATCCTTTGGAAGGTGCGGCTTCCGCGTATAGCGGCCGGTATCCTTTTGGGCGGAGCGCTGGCTTTGTCCGGCTTTCTACTGCAAACCTTTTTTAACAACCCCATCGCCGGACCTTTTGTGTTGGGCATTTCCTCCGGCGCAAAGCTGACCGTCGCCCTTACCATGGTTTTTATTCTGAGCCGGGGCGGCACGGTAAACTCCGCGATGATGATTGCCTCGGCATTTGTGGGCGCCATGTTGTCGATGGGCTTCGTACTGTTGATCGCGCGCCGTGTCAAACGCGCGTCGGTATTGATTATCAGCGGCATCATGATCGGTTACATCTGCTCGGCGATTACCGATTTCGTGGTCACCTTCGCCAGCGATGAGAGCATCATTAATTTACACTATTGGTCACAGGGCAGTTTTTCGGGAACTTCCTGGAATGACGTCCGGGTGATGATCCTTGTCGTATTGGTTTCATCGGTATACGTGTTTTTCCTGTCAAAACCCATTGGCGCGTTTCAGCTTGGAGAGAGCTATGCGCAGAGCGTAGGCGTGAACATCAAAGTATTTCGGATTCTGCTTGTGCTGCTGTCGAGCATCCTGTGCGCCTGCGTGACGGCTTTCGCAGGACCGGTATCCTTCGTAGGGGTAGCCGTCCCCCATCTTGTGAAAGCCTTTGCCAAAACGGCAAAACCGGTCATTGTGATACCGCTTTGCTTTCTTGGCGGGGCGGTGTTTTGTATGGGATGTGATTTACTCGCCCGCACCCTATACGCGCCGGTCGAAATGAGCATCAGTTCGGTCAGTTCGCTTTTTGGCGCGCCTGTCGTGATCTACATTATGGCGAGAAAGACGGGACGCGACTGATATGGAATACTTTTTTCAAACCGAACAACTCACAGTGGGCTATAACGGCAAACCCGTAGTGCGGCATATCGAAGCCCGCATACAAAAGGGACAAATCCTCAGCTTGATCGGGCCGAATGGTTCAGGGAAGTCCACCATTCTCAAAAGCATTACCAGACAACTGAAAATCATCGGCGGCGTCGTCCGCATTGCCGGCAATTCAATAGCAGATATCAGTTCCCGGGAAATGTCCCGCCAATCGGCGGTGGTGCTGACGGAGCGGCCCAATCCCGAGCTGATGACCTGCGGGGATGTCGTGGCCGTTGGCCGCTATCCATATACAGGTATGTTGGGCATCCTGTCGGCAACAGATAAAGATAAAATTGAGGAAGCCTTGCGAATGGTGCATGCCCTTGAACTAAAAAACCGCAGTTTTTCGGAAGTTAGCGACGGCCAGCTTCAACGAATCCTGCTGGCGCGGGCAATCTGTCAGGAGCCGGAAATCCTTGTTCTCGACGAGCCCACCTCGTATCTGGATATACGATATGCTATTGAGATTCTGGATATCTTACGCTGTATGGCAACCGAAAGGGGAATAACCGTCGTTATGTCGCTGCATGAATTGCACTATGCCAAGCGGGTTTCCGATGTTGTAATGTGTGTAAAAGACGGTTACATCGTATATTTTGATGCGCCGGACTTGATTTTTACCAATGAAATCATCAGCAACCTGTATGACTTGCCGGAAGGGGTATACGGACAATTATTCGGAGGGCTGTGAAATGGATGCGCGTTTAGTCGGAGGAAAACTGCTGCGCCGGGGCTACACCACCGGCAGCTGCGCCGCCGCTGCCGCGAACGCGGCGACAGCCATGTTGTTGACGCAAATCAATTATGATACGGTCAAGCTTATAACACCGGGCGGCGTCGCCCTGACCCTGGACGTGCTGGACGCCGCGTTTACGCCGGATTACGCTTCCTGTGCCATTCAAAAAGACAGCGGCGACGATCCCGACGTGACCAACGGCTGCCGGGTATATGCCTGTGTATCTAAAATGGACGGTGGTATTGCGATAAGGGGAGGCGAAGGCGTCGGACGCGTAACCAAACCGGGCCTTGACCAGCCTGTCGGCGCCTATGCCATCAACGCTGTTCCGCGCAGGCAAATTCGCGAGGAATGCGAGGCGGTATGCCGTGAGTGCGGCTATACAGGCGGCTTATCGGTGGTCATCTCCATTCCGGGCGGCGAGGAGATAGCGAAAAGGACGTTTAACCCGCGTATGGGCATCGAAGGCGGGCTCTCTGTCCTCGGCACCACCGGCATTGTGGAACCGATGAGCGAAGCCGCCGCAGCTGATACCCTCCGTGCCGAATTGAGCCTTTTGTATGAAGCCGGGCATCGGGACCTTGTGCTGACCATCGGCAATTACGGGGAATTGTTTGCAAGGGATACTTTGAAACTCAATATGGAATCCCATGTAAAGTGCGCCAATTTTATTGGCGAAACTTTATCCGCCGCGGCCGAAAAAGGTTTTACCCATGCTTTACTGATCGGGCATATCGGCAAGCTCGTAAAACTTGGTATCGGTATCACCAATACGCACTCAAGTCACGGGGACGGACGGATGGAAACCCTGATCGCCTGCGCTTTGGATGCGGGCGCGTCTCTCACACTTCTTCATCAAATCCGAAATCAGGTGAGTACCGACGCCGCACTGGCTTGTTTACGGGAAGCGGGACTGATGGAAAAAACCCTACAACCGCTCCGGGACAGAATTCTCGATACACTCCAAAGGCGCGTCGCGGCGAATCTCTCTGTCCATGTAGTTTGCTTTTGCGGAACGGGCGAGAAAATGGAGGAGATTTTTTCGATATGAACACTGTACATTTTGTCGGCGCAGGCCCCGGCGCGGTGGATTTATTAACCTTGCGGGCGAAGTCGCTTCTGGAAAATGCCGACGTGGTGATCTACGCCGGTTCGCTGGTGAATCCGGAACTGCTTACCTATACCAAGCAAGGCTGCGCGCTTTATAACAGCGCAAAAATGACGCTGGATGAAGTGATCCATCGTATCGAAGCAGACGTCGGTATGGGAAAATCTGTCGTGCGGCTGCATACCGGCGATCCAAGCCTGTACGGCGCCATTCGGGAACAGATGGACAAATTGACTGCGCTGCAC
>WRNN01000069.1 GCA_009776595.1 Clostridiales bacterium | reverse complement strand
GCAGCGGCAGGAGCAGCCGGGACCGCAAGCCGCGCAAGACACAAGTACAAGCGCCGCGGCGGACGCCGCAAAGCAAGGGCAAGGCTTTGGCTTAAACAAAACCCAGACTGTGCCGGATAAGTTTTCCCGCTATACCGGTCCTGCGCAAGGGCAGGCGAAACAGCCGAAACCGAAGAAGCCGCAAACCCCTGTAGATAACAAACAACGAGGCTTCAACAAAGGGCCCAAGGCGCCGGTTATCGGCCGGGATACCGCCGACCAATTATCCCATTTGGGTTCTACTACGGAAGAAGACAGCCGTTTCCTCAACAAAATAGAAAACGCCGTCGGAGANAAAGCATACGACAGAGGCGGCATTACCAGGACGCCGAGCCGCAAACAGACCCGATCGGAAGACTCCAGGACCAGCCGGCCGAGAAGCAGAAGCGGAAGGGACAGGAACAGGCAGTCCAGGCAGGAGCCTACGCCTGTCGTGATCAAAAATATCACGCTGGACGGCCCGACAACCGTCATGGATTTTGCCCACCTGTTGGGAAAGAAAACAGGGGACGTTATCAAAAAACTCATCTCGTACGGGATCATGGCGAGCATTAATCAGGAGCTGGATCTGGATACGCTGACCCTGCTGGGGCAGGACTTCGGTACGCANGTGGAAGCCAGAGTGACGAAAGAAGACATTCTGATCGCCGCCGACGAACCGGATTCCCCGGAGAATTTGACCGAGAGGCCCCCTGTGGTTACGATCATGGGCCATGTGGATCACGGCAAAACATCCCTGCTCGACGCCATCCGGCACGCCAACGTCCAGGCTTCCGAAGCGGGGGGGATCACGCAGCATATCGGCGCGTATCAAGTGGAAATCAATAACCGGAAGATCACCTTTCTGGATACCCCTGGCCATGAAGCGTTTACCGCCATGAGGGCCAGAGGGGCGCAATGTACGGATATCGCGATACTGGTCGTCGCCGCCGACGATGGCGTCATGCCACAGACTGTCGAAGCGATCAATCACGCCAAAGCGGCGGGGGTGCCGATCATCGTTGCGGTCAACAAAATGGATAAGGAAGGCGCCAACCCCGAACGAATCAAACAGGAATTAACGGAACACGGTCTGCTCGCCGAAGAATGGGGCGGGGATACGGTGTTTGCCGAAGTTTCCGCCAAGACCTTGCAGGGGCTGGATCAGCTTCTGGAAATGATTCTCCTTGTGGCGGACGTCGGGGAACTCAAAGCGAATCCAAGCCGCAAAGCAAAGGGCGTCGTGATCGAAGCCAAGCTGGACAAAGGCAGGGGCCCCGTCGCCACCGTGCTTGTACAAAACGGGACGCTGGAAAGCGGAGATTATATCATCGCCGGTACGGCGCAAGGCCGGATCAGGGCGATGAACGACGAAAACGGCAGGCTGATGAAACAAGCCGGTCCCTCCATGCCGGTAGAAGTGATCGGCCTGTCGGAAGTGCCGCTGGCCGGCGACACATTTCAAGTGGTAGCGGACGAACGGCTTGCCCGGCAAATCGCCAGCGAAAGAACAGCCTCCAAGCGCGAGGAAGTGATCCATTCCCGCAGCCGTATATCCTTGGAAGACTTATTCATGCAAATTCAGACCGGAGAAGTGAAGGATCTGAATATCATTATTAAAGCGGACGTGCAGGGTTCCATAGAGGCGCTGAAAACCTCCCTGGAAAAAATGTCAAACGATGAAGTGCGGGTCCAGACCATCCATCAAGGGGTGGGCGGCATTACGGAAGCGGACGTGGACTTTGCTTCCGCCTCCAATGCCATCATTCTCGGCTTCAATGTGCGTCCCGACGTCAACGCGAAAAAATCAGCGGAAACCAATCAGGTGGATATACGCTTGTATAGCGTCATCTACAATGCCATAGAAGATGTGAAATCCGCGCTTTCCGGCTTGCTGAAACCGGAAATCCGCGAAAACATCATCGGGAAGGCGGAAGTCCGCCAGGTCATCCGCGTCCCGAGAATGGGCGCCGTAGCCGGCAGCTATATTCTGGAAGGACACATCACCAGAGGCTGTCAGGTTCGCGTGATACGGGACCATATCGTCATTTTCGAAGGATCGCTGGGATCCTTAAGAAGGTTTAAGGACGACGTAAGGGAAGTAGCTTTCGGATTCGAATGCGGGATTGGCATTGATCGTTTCCAGGATTTCCAGATTGGCGATAATATTGAAGGCTTTGTTCTGGAAGAGATTAAACGGGAACTTGCTTAATACACGCGAAAGCCTCCGGAAAGGAAGAGAGGAAATGACTTCACATCGCAGCAGCCGGGTGGCTGAAGAGATAAAAAAAGAATTGTCCGATATCATCCGCCATGATATGAATGACCCGAGGGTAAAGGGCCTGGTCAGCGTTACCCATGTGGAAGTAAGCCGGGATATCAGTACGGCGACTATTTTTCTGAGCTGTCTCGGCGAGGCGGAGGAGCAGGCGAATACCGTCAAGGCATTTAAACAAGCCGGCGGATATATTCGCGGGGAGCTTGCCGGTAGGCTGCATTTGCGCTTTATCCCGGAACTGCTGTTCAGGGCCGATAACTCTATACGGGTTGGCGCCAGAATCAACGCGCTCATCAACCAACAAAATCTGGAGATGCAGAACCGGGATCAACAACGCCGGGAAGAGGACGAAGCATGAATTGGCGGGAATTGACTCCCTTTCTGAAACCCGGCCGGGAAATCATGGTCATGACCCATGACAGGCCGGACGGCGACGCCTGGGGCAGCGTCCTCGGTTTTTGTCTGGTTCTGGAGAGCCTGGGGTATCAAGCCAGGTTTATCCACATCGGGGTGAANCCGGCTAAAATGTATTCGTGGCTGCCCGGGCAGCATCTGATCAGCCGGATACCCAAAGAATCGCTGGTCCTTCCTGAGGACGCGGTAGTATTGGTATTGGACTGCGGGGATCTGGAGCGCTGTGAATTTACGCTCCGCCCGGAACAGGTCCTGCTGAATGTCGACCATCATATCAGTAATCCGGGCTTTGGCAGGATCAACTGGGTCGACCCCCTGGCGGGCGCTACGGCCCAAATTCTGTGCCGGGTCCTGCTGGAAGCGGGCATACCGCTGTCCCCCGAAGCGGCTACGTGTTTCTACATCGCTTTGGTGACGGACACCGGCGGCTTCCGTTTCAGCAACAGCAGCGGAGAAAGCCTGCGACACGCTTCGATCCTGACCGATACCGGCGCGGATCTTGCGCTGATCCGGCAGTATCTCTGGGAAAACAGGCCAAGACAAGAGCTTGCCTTGCTTCAGGAAATGATGAAATCTATGNTCCTTTTCGCTGACGGGCAAGTTGTGTTGTGTGAATTACCTTATGAGCTGGTGATGGCGACCGCTATCCACGATGCGGAAACGGATACCGCGCTGGAAGCGGTGCGCAGCGTGGAAGGCGTGGAAGCGGTTGTNCTTCTCAAAGAAGCGGAACCTGATTTGGTGAAGGTCAGCCTTCGCAGTAAAGCGAAACTGGATAGCGCCGCGATCATGACGTCGATAGGCGGAGGCGGTCACAAAAGGGCTGCCGGCGCTACCTTGCAGGAAAGCCTGCCTTCCGCCCGCGAAAAAGTAAGGCGTTTGTTGACGGAAGCACTGAACAATAGTAACTGACAGCCAAAAGTCATCCATTTAAAACAAGCGCAACATCCCGACTCTTTTTGCAGGTGTTTTATGGAAGGGATCCTGAATATACTGAAGCCTCCTGGCATGACTTCCCATGATGTCGTTGCTTTTCTGCGCAGAACTTTGGGCATGAAAAAGATCGGCCATTGCGGCACGCTGGATCCGCAGGCAGCCGGCGTATTGCCGGTCTGTCTCGGTCAGGCGACAAAGTTGGCGGATTATCTGGCAGGGGGAGAAAAGANCTACTATTGTGAAATGAAGCTCGGATACGAGACNGATACCCAGGATATCTGGGGTTCCGTCACNGCGGTTTATCCGCCCGTCCATCCGGATCCGACGCGGGATCCGGCAATCCTTCAACAAGCCCTGCNTTCCCTGGAAGGGGAAATCCTGCAAGAAGCGCCGGCGTATTCGGCAGTCAAACTGGAGGGGAAAAGCCTCCATCGNTATGCCAGGGAAGGCAAGCCGGTTACCGGTATCATGCGAAAAGCNTTCGTGCATTCTTTTTCTTTGATCGGCGCCGAAGAAGGCGTTCTACGCTTAGTGGTACGCTGCGGAGAGGGAACATATGTTCGAATGCTCTGCCGGGATCTCGGAAGGATCCTGCGGACCGGCGCGGTGATGTCTTTTTTACTCAGGCTTCGCGTCGGGCCCTTTTTTCTGGAAGACAGCGTCACGCTGGAGGAGATTCTGCATCAAAAGGACGCCGATCCGGACTTTCTCCCTGCTGTCCTATCCCCGAAAGAGCTGGCGCTTCGCCAGGTACCTTTCCTATCCGCTAAGGAAGACGAAGCTCTTCGACTGAGGCAGGGACAATCCCTTTGGCTGGCGGCGCCTGTGAACTGGGCGGCGGAGGGGAACCAGCCTCNGCCNCGGTCCGCGGATACAAGAATGAACGTATGGGTGAAGGACGAAAAACAACGTTTAGCGGCGCTGGGGACTTGTGCGCCCGGTCTTGGCGCCCACGAGAGCCAGTACCTGTTCAAGCCGGATAAAACATTCCGCTAAAAACTCGATCAACAGGGGAAACGATGATTGTTCTTACCGACGAGAAAGAAATAGCCGCCTATGCTTCGTCCCGCAGGCTGTATCTGGCTTTGGGCTATTTTGACGGCGTACATCTGGGGCATCAAGCCTTATTCCGCCGGGTCCTTGCCATGGCGGAAGCATCTAAAGGACAGCCGGGCGTACTGCTGCTGGAACCGCATCCGCAAAAGGTGCTGCACCAAAGCAACGGACTCCGTATCCTCACGCCTTTAGAAGAAAAAATCCGGCTGATTCAAGCCTATGGCGACATGGATATCTTTCTGCTTCGTTTTGACGCCCATTTTGCCGCTTTAACGCCAGAGGCTTTTGTCAAGGCGTGTCTGCTGGACCTGTTTCATATACAGGGAGCCGTTTGCGGCTATAATTACCGTTTTGGCAGTCGGGGGAGCGGNAGCAGCGCGACTTTAACAGAGCTGGCGGAGCGATACGGTTTTTCCTGCATTGTGCAAGACCGGGTCACGGCGGAGGGAAAGCCGCTGAGTTCCACGGATATCCGATGCCTGATTGAGGCCGGGCGTATGGTTGAAGCGTACAAACGCCTGGGGCACTGCTGCGTTTTTAGCGGCGGCGTGATCAGCGGAAACCGGTTGGGCGCCCGCATCGGTTTTCCCACAGCAAATCTGGAACTGGATCCGGACATCATCTGGCCGGCTTACGGCGTCTACGGCGCTTTCATCAGAGACGAGACGGGGCGGATTCACCGGGGAATCGTCAACGTCGGCGTCAGGCCTACGGTAGAAAGCGAAACTGCCGCCCCCAGCTTCGAGGCCCATATCCTGCGCTACGAAGGCGACCTGTACGGAAAAAAACTCCGGGTCGTGTTGAGCAGAAAAATACGCGATGAAAGGCTTTTCAGCGATATCGACGCCCTGCGGGCACAAATCACGGCGGATCTGGAAAGCGCGGATACGGCGCTTAGCGAATGGGAGCGCTTTATCCGTGAAAAAGAGCAGTCGCTGGAAAGCATTTTCGCTTGCTTTATCAAGGATTATCCGTTATAATGCATAAAGCATTAGCAGTACCCGGTCTGACGACTGACCGACGTTTTACCTGGTTCTGCCGGACGAAAAAGAAGCGGAAATACGAAAGAGGTGCACACAGATGGTTATGTCCAAAGAGTACAAAACGGAAGTCATTGAGAAGAGCAGGCGGCACGAGTCGGACACCGGTTCTCCCGAAGTACAGATCGCCATCCTGACCGAGCGGATTAACTACCTCACCGAACATTTGAAGATCCATAAAAAGGACCACCACAGCCGCAGGGGCCTTCTCAAGATGGTCGGCGCAAGGCGGGGGCTGCTGGACTACATCAGGAGCCGCGATTATGACCGGTACAGGCATATTCTCGAAGCGAACGGGATANGGCGTTAGTTTGAACAAATGGTTGAACAAGCAGAATCCGGAGTTGTGCGGAATGCGCGACTCCTTTTTTGTGATTACAGTTCAGTACCGGCTCAGTAGGTGGCGCCGGCATGTTTGCCCGCAAAATTCATTTGCAGAAAATGCGGTCAGCGTGTACAATCGAGGTAGAAAAGAAGAGATGAAGAAAATGGAGGAAAAGTGAATGGTATATTCCGATTCAACAGTGCTGCGAAAGGAGATGGAACTGGCGGGACGCGTATTAAGCCTGGAGACGGGGCGTCTGTCCGCGCAGGCAAGCGGCGCGGTATTTGCCGGATACGGCGATACGCGCGTACTGGTCACCGCTACGGTATCCAATTCCATCAGGGAAGGGATCGACTTCTTTCCCTTATCTGTAGAATATGAAGAAAAAATGTATTCCGTCGGCAAAATACCGGGCGGCTTCATTAAGCGGGAAGGCCGCGCTACAGAGAAAGCAACCTTATCCGCCCGTCTGATCGACCGGCCGATCCGTCCCTTATTCCCCGAAGGCTTCCGGAATGAAGTGCAGGTTGTCGCCACCATTATGAGCGTGGAACAGGACAATCCCCCCGATATACTGGCAGGCATAGGCGCTTCCGCCGCTTTGCATATCTCGCCTATCCCCTTCGACGGGCCGACCGCCTCCGTATCCATAGGATTGATCGACGGGCGCTTCGTCGTCAATCCGACGTTGAGCGAAAGCGGAGAAAGCCGGCTCAATTTGACCGTCGCCGGTACGGCGGACGCGATCATGATGGTGGAAGCCGGGGCAAAAGAGATTTCCGAAGAAGAGTGTCTGGGNGCCATCATGCGCGGACATGAAGCAATNCAACAAATTACTGCTTTTATCGAGGATTTCAGACGGGAAGCACTCGCGATGGGACTGGCGAAAGAAAAAATGACGCCGGTCCTTATGGCGTTTAATCCGGAAATTCTGGCTGCCGTTCGCGCCTATGCGAACGACACAATGCTCACCGCGCTCATGAATCCGGATAAGTTGGCAAGGGAAGCGGACGTCGAACGGATCAAGACGGAAACGATGGAAAAATTCGCGGAAATCTATCCGGAGGACCATAAGGAAATCGCCGCGATATTGGAAGATATAGAAAAAGACCATGTCCGGAAGCAGATCAGCGTGGATAAAATCCGTCCCGACGGC
>WRNN01000068.1 GCA_009776595.1 Clostridiales bacterium | reverse complement strand
CCTTGTCCGCCGCGTCCACCTGCTGCACCATCCATAAATCCGCTGAAGCGCCTGTCGCTGCAGCCACATCCTCTGCGCCCTCGATTTGCCTGTCCGCTATGACGACTTTTGCGCCCTCCCGGAGAAAAGCCTGTGCCGCCGCTGCGCCTATACTGCCGTTTCCGCCTGTGATCACGGCTACTTTTCCGTCTAATCGCCCCACACCAGACACCTCCTGCTTTTTTAAAAAGCATAACACATTTGGGCGCAAGCGAAAAGCCCTTGTCATGTTTTGACCGCTTCCGGTTCTCCCTTGACGACGTCTACCGTGCGCTTACACACTTTCATGAAATCGGAGACGCTTTGCAGCGCCAGCTCCATGAGCAGGTGACAAGGCAGTACGGCAGGCAGACGGATCTCATCTATTACGATGTGACCAATTATTACTTTTCCATTGACCGACAAGACGACCTACGCAGGAAAGGTCCTTCCAAAGAGAATAAAAAAAGCCCGATTGTCCAAATGGGCCTCATGCTGGATAAAAATAGCTTGCCCATCTCGTACAAAGTATTTCCGGGCAACAGGCATGACTCCCAGACCCTAATGCCTATGCTGACGGAGGTCAAGAAGACCTATGACGTGGAGAGAATCACTGAAACGCTACAAAAGGTACCCTGCAGCCACCTTAGCCAAAACTTATGGCTTTTCGATTATGCTGATGAAATCACCGACGATATCAACGCTGCCTTTGGTAGGGATTTTGGCAAGAAGAACATAACGCTACAGTCGATAAAAAATAATTTGGGGCAAGCTAAAAAAGGTTGAATTACACAAGGGGTCCTTGCAAACATTGAAGCTCGTAACCCTTTACTATTGCTTGGGTTACGAGCCTGTTTCTATTTTGTGGCTCTTGAAAAATATGGAAAAAGAACTGAGCATCCTGCTTATACGGTGCGGCGGACATCCGTATCTGGGGCATTGGGCGCTGCCCGGGGGCTTTGTGAATCCGGACGAAAGAGTGGGCGAAGCGGCAAAGCGGGAACTGGCGGAAGAACTGGGGTGCAGGACGGGAATCGGGAGCAGTTCTACACCAGAGGCTCTAAGGGTTGCCGGTCATCGTCTCGCGAGCAAGTTTCAAACGCGGGAGCGTGTACGAGGATTGATGCAACCGTTAAGGGAAACAGGGTGGCCGTATACTGCTTCACTTCCAGAGGGATGGGTCGAAATATAGACGATTACCTTCCGCCTGCCACGCTTTAAGTCTGTCATACGCCTGGAGGCGCATGCTGTATATGGACACTTTCTCGTTGACGTCGGTTCTGGACCAATAGGCGTATCCGTCCAGGTAGTTTTCATTGGCTTCCTCCCAAGAAGAAAAAGTTGTCTTCAGTTTTTGGATAGCCGGCGCAGTCAGTGCAAAGGCTTCGGATAGATCCAGGTAGCCGGCGATGTAACCCCAACCGGCGATGTGCGTCATACGATACCAGTCCCACGCCCCTATGCCTTTCGCGCCCCATTTTTCACCCAGAGCTTTCACATAGGGAAACATATACTTATCTACGTCTCCCGAAAGATCTACCAGTTTATCGAAATCCTGTGCAGACAGTGAGTTTATGAGTTCGACGTCATACAAGAAATTGGCGTTATGCCCGTTGCTCGTCATTCTTTGGATGGTGTCGATAAGATCCTCGCGGGAATTGCAACCCCAGCTTCTGCCCAGTATCCTGCGAGCTGTATTGATGCCATTTTCACTTCGCCTTAGCATGCAAAACTGGTCTGCACTATATGCGGAATCGGCTTCCGCGATGATGGCTGCGCAGCCTATAAACCATTGCTTCATTTCACCGGCGCCGGGAAACGTCATGTCTTCGCTGATACGGATGACCCGTGGCTTTTCTTTATACTGGACGTCCTGTGAGAACTGTTCGGCGATGAAGCGTAGCGGTAGCATCGTGCTGTTGTTTATGATGACCGGAGCGACGTCCAGATTGAAGCTGTTTCCGTTTACTGTGGCTGTGATTTGATCGATCGTCAACTTCAATACCTTTTGGGCCCGGGCCAGTGTCACTGTCTTTGTGGCGTCATCCCATGTCACCGTCGCGCCCAGGGCTTCCGATATAGCCCGGATGGGGACAAGCGAACGCCCGTCGTGGATGGTGGCTGTCACTCTTGCGTTATTGCTGATAAGCAGTATGCCATCCAGCATCACATAAGTGTCGGACAGGGTGGCAAAGACGGCTCGATCCCGGACAGGGTCAAAATCCTTGTGCCGCAAAAACGCGTCACGATCAAAGTCGTCGAATTGGAGCAGGTCCAAGAGGTCTTCCCTAAAGACAGAGTCATTGACTGCTGTTGGCTTCCAGGCCCTAGCCCGCATTTTCCACATGGCGGCCTTCATCTCTTCCTGACTTTCTCGGTTGGCTATGTATAAAAGCCTGCTCTTGCCATCTAGCAGCGGGTCATGGCCTGAAAGGTTCAGCTTGTAGTCAATCAGAGCTAGCTCAAAATGATAGCCGTTGTCAAGCGGGTCTACTTCCAGGGTCATCAGCTTCGGTGCAGTATATGACGCAGCCATCTCTGATAGCTCTGCGATGTCTTCGGCTCTGCCGCTTTCGGCGAGGGATCGCATTTTTAGTATTATTGCCCATGTATCCTCTTTGTAGACCTCACTGCCCGGGAATACGATATACTCCTGCGCCGGGACCCATGATGGTGGTGACGGTGAAACCACATCGGCTGCTGGCGTCGGCGAAGCCATCAGCATCATAGTCAAAACGATCAGTGTCATAAGTCTCTTTTTCATATCTTTAGTCATCCTCCCGTATTATGGCGCGACTACGTGCTATTCGTAGACCTCTCGTCTGCGACCTGCTCTGATAATCTCTATTCTCAGTGGCTCGTCATGTATGTACGCTATAAGCTTGTAATCGCCAAACCTATAACGCCAGTAGCCATTAAGGTCACGGTCAAGTGTCTTTCCATGTATTCGCGGATTGTCGCAGCCATCAAGATTTTTATCAATCCACCCGTATATCCTTGCGGCGGTGGGCCTATCTAGCTGTTGAAGTGATTTAGTGGCTTTTTCTGAATATATTACAGAAAACATCAACGTAACCAAGGATTTCTTTGACTTCTGTATGGGAATAGTATTTTATACTATCTTGTACCTTTTCCGCTTCATGCTCCCTGATTGGCTTGAACGGCTCTAGTTTCGGCAGTTCTCTTATCGGCATGGTCTCTTTCGGTGGCAGCTCGTTCCAGTCGTTCTTGTCCAGGTACCTGCGCACTGTCTTGCGATCCACCCCGAAATCCCCGGCGATGGTGCTGATGCTCCTTCCTTTGACATAAAATGCTTCCCGGATCTCGTGTTGTTTTGTCATTGTAAGCAAATCTCCTATCACTCCCTTGTGGTTTATTACTCCACAAGAATATATTGTTTGGAGTTCTTTTGCAACGACGCTCTGCCGACTGGGAAATTTCGCTTTGCAAAAGTGGGGATTTTTACTTTAAGTGTACAGAACCAAGCAACTTTAAGCTTAAGAAAACTTGTTTTATTTTAGCCTTTTTAAGTTGAATACAAGAAAATCTTATAAGTATAAACAGATATTTAATAATTATTGTTATTGTAGCATACAAACTAATAATTTTCGTCGTTTTGTGTTTATACGCTGATTACCTAAAGCAGAACTAACCTGAAAGCAGCTTGTAACTTTGGCAGAGAAATGGTAATATATGTTGGGTGGGCTACCGTCAACATCAATAGTCGGTACCCTGTCCGGGTATATTGCCGTTATCACGAAATGTCATATTTAGAGAACGCAAAAAACGCCGGCTATACCTTTGCGGTATAGTCGGCGCATTAAGACAGTGCATAAATACCTACAGGATTTATAGAAGAGGGGCTAATACTTAATTCCCGGGAGGCAGGAAGCGGATGGATGTACAAAAACTTGAAACCACCTTTGCGGTTGGTGAAACCGTCGCCGTAGAGTTCAAACGATGCGGCGGAAAGGTTGAAGCAGACACTTTCGAAACTGTGTGTTCGTTTCTGAATCGTTTCGGTGGAGATATCTATCTCGGCGTGGAGGATGATGGCGGCATTTCCGGAGTTCCTGAAAGGTTCATCCCCGATATAATTAAAAACTTTATCTCCATGGTGGGTAACCCCGAAATAATATCGCCCACAGTTTACCTTGCGCCGGAGGTCTTGGAATACAGGGGCAGGAAGATCATCCGTATCCACGTCCCGCCGAGTTCGGAGGTTCACAGCTTTAAAAAGGTAATCTATGACCGTGTGGACGACGCCTATTCGTTCGACGCAAATATAGGTAAAATGCAAACTGCAAAATCAAACTGCGAGTATAACGCCATTGGCGGTGATGGCGGTGTAAATGGCGGTGTAAATGGCGGTGTAAATGGCGGTGATGGCGGTGTAAATGGCAGCGAAAATGAAAATCGTTTTAACAGGATCATTCAGGTGATTGAAAACGATTATCAAATTACGATAACAGCAATCGCAGATAAACTTAGCATCCCAAAAAGGACGGTGGAACGTGATATAGCGACTCTGAAAAAGCAGAATAAAATCCGTCACACTGGGTCAGCAAAAGCCGGGCACTGGGAACTATTATAGATTTTGGGCAAGCCTTGCTTGGACTTATCTATTGCTCAGAACCCAATCAAAGCATTCTTCTAAGGGGATGCTGCTTCGATTGGATTATGGGCGTTAACACATGTTAGGATGAATCGTTGTATAAGGGAGCGGCAGTATGCAATATATCACAGATCCAAAATCAGGAAATTCCCTTTCCGTCCTCGGATTCGGCTGTATGCGATTCCCCCTTGACCGCGCGAAGACAGAAAAGCTGATCGTCGCCGCTGTCCGGGGAGGCGTCAACTACTTTGATACCGCGTATCTCTACAACAATAGCGAGGCGACATTGGGCGATATCCTGCACAAGCACAATCTCCGGAACGAGGTGTTTATTGCCACGAAGCTGCCGCACAAGAAATGCAGGAACAGCACGGACTTTGAAAACCGGTTCCGGGAACAGCTCGTAAGGCTGAAAACCGATTATATCGACTATTACCTGATCCATAACATATCCGATCTGGCTTCATGGCGGCGCCTTTGCGACATGGGNATGGAAGAGTGGGTNGCCGGCAAGAAGGCGGAGGGCAGGATTCGTCAGTTTGGCTTCTCCTTCCATGGCGCCCAAAATGAATTCATGCAGCTGCTGGACGCCTATGACTGGGATTTCTGTCAAATCCAGTACAACTATAGGGATGAGAACTATCAGGCAGGCCGCGCAGGTTTGCGCAGGGCCAATGAAAAAGGGCTGCCCGTCGTCATTATGGAACCGCTGCTCGGCGGGAAGCTGGCGACCGGCCTGCCTCCCAAGGCCAGGCAGCTGTTTCAGGAAGCCGCAGCGGACAGAACCATGGCCTCCTGGGCCTTTCGCTGGCTGTGGAACCAGCCCGAAGTCTCCGTCGTTCTGTCCGGGATGAATGCGCCTGAGCAGCTCGAAGACAATCTCCGGACAGCCGAAACGGCCGCAGCCGGCATGCTGACGGAAGGGGAAGCCGCTGTCTTTGAGCCCGTTATCGAGGCACTGCGAGAATCTTACCGTATCCCTTGTACAGGCTGCAACTACTGTATGCCCTGCCCGAACGGGGTCAATATCCCCGGATGCTTTGCAAGCTATAATACCTATTATGCTATGGGCTTTATTGCCGGCATGATGCAGTATTTTACCGGCGCGGTGATGAACCATCCGGAAAAGCAAAGTCACGCGGGGAGTTGCGTACACTGCGGCGCCTGCGAGAACGTCTGTCCGCAGCACATCGAAATCCAGCAATCGCTGGAAGCGGTCGTAAAGCGCATGGAGCCCTTTTGGTTCGGCCCCGTATTATGGATAGCAAGAAAAATAATGTCCTGATAAGGACAGGAATGCATGGGAGGAGCAGTCTATGGCAAAGCTAATCGATATCACTCACTGTGTGCAGGAAGCGCCGATCTATCCGGGATCGTCCCCGGTGACGGTGGAACAGGTTTCCGATATGAAAAAAGGCGACGTCGCCAACGTCAGCCTGATTATCACGGGGAGCCACATGGGGACCCATGCCGACGCTTATCGGCACTTTCTTCCGGACAGCGATATCGGGATTGACCGGATGGAGCTTTTTCGCTACTTCGGCGCCTGCCGCGTCGTGACCGTAGCCGAAAATACAATGATCGGCAGGGCGGCGCTTGAAGGAAGGATCGAAGGCTGCGAGCGGCTTGTCCTCCATGGCGGCGGCAGCAGTTACCTGGATATAGAAGCCGCGGAATACATCATTGCTCAGGGGATCCTGACGGTTGTCACCGACGCCTGGAGCGTGGGCTCTCTTGGAAATGAAGCGGAAATCCATACGCCCCTTCTCCGCGCGGGGCTGGCGTTGGTGGAGAACGTGATCCTGGACGGCGTGGAAGACGGCGAATACACCCTTTGCGCCTTCCCCCTCAAGATCGGCGGCTGCGACGGCGCGCCGGTAAGGGCCGTGCTCATTCAAGAAGACGTTTAGTAACTGACACCCTAAAGGCATCAATTTAAAACAAGAAGTCAAAAGTGTCAGTTGCTAACGCTGCGGCAACGCTTGGTACAGGCCCCATCCTAGTACTTGCGCATTGGCGAATGCTGTTCACCGGACGATGATCGTGTTCGGACTGCGGCGTTCGGAGTCCATCTTCACAAGATCATAGATAAGCGGATCTTTGATCAGCCGCTTCCAGACGGTATAGGTGGCGCGGATAAAGCTCCTGTTCAGCGGGATCTGTTCCGTGACCAGGGGGCAAACATAAGGGAGATCGTCTGTATTGAGTATCAGATGGAAGCTGCCGCTTTTTGTGATGTGCGGCGCCAGGGGAAAGGTACGGCATTGGATCGGCCTCAGCTTCCTGACGCAATGGGGCGCGTTGTTGCATTTGATAAAGTACACCACGCCATGCCAGGAATCGGGGAAATCATAGNATTCCACAGGNTCGACGCTCCAGGTGAGCCAGTCCTCNCTCCGCGTATAGACCTTTTCTTCTCCCGGNAGAAGGTACATCCCCATATCNGAAGCCTTGGACGCGTCGGAAGCCAGGTCGTCGCAATCGCAGCAAGCCTGCCCGCACAAGGTCCCGCAGTCTCCCGGGATCGGGGAAACCCTGTCCAACAGCCGGTAAATCGCGACATATGTTTTTTTGAGAATCGTACTTTTCATATCCTGTCCCCTCATTTGGACCGGGGAATCGGCTTGTGCAAAATCTTCGACCCGATCAGTAAAGTAGAGATGAAATAGACAATGGCGCAGGCAACGATCAGGGAGGTCATTGAGTAAAACC
>WRNN01000067.1 GCA_009776595.1 Clostridiales bacterium | reverse complement strand
GAGCGGCTATACCCGGGGGCTGGGCAGGCTGTCTTGCTCCTTCTGCGGTTTCGCCCCTTGCCGGGATCAGGCCGGCGCGGTGCAGGCGATGGGCTACGACGCCGAAGGAGATACGGAAAACCCGGCGGATTCTGTGTTTTGCGCCCATGGCGCAAGCTTTATTGTGCCTTGGCGGCAAGCCGGGGCGCACATGCATCTGGACTCGGGATACCGGATCGCGCCGGATAAGCCGGCTCCGCCGGATTCCGCGGGGAAAGCCAAAGACAAGGCGAAGCCCAAGGATATCTTTGCCCTGGATAAAGAGCTCATGGCGATTTATGAGCAAGCTTACGGCCCGATCAAAGCGCGGGATATCCTGCCGACGGAGAAGCGCCCGTCGTCGGAGAAGCGCCCGTCGTCGGAGAAGCGCCCGCAGGCGGAAGAAGCGCCGCGATATAAAGCAGCGCTTCTTCCCGGGATGGAAGGACCCGATTATTTACTTGTGGATGGTTATAATATCATCCACGCCTGGGACGACCTGAAAGCGGTGTCGGCGCAAAACATGGATGCGGCAAGACAGATGCTTATGGATATTCTCAGCAATTACGGGGTATTCAAAGAACGGGAAATCATCCTTGTCTTCGATGCGTATAAGGTTCCCGGCATGGGGGAGGTCAGCCGCTACCACGACATCAGCGTCGTCTATACCAAAGAGGCGGAGACAGCGGACGCCTATATAGAGAAGACCACGTTCAAACTGGGAAAGAAGCGCCGCGTCACCGTGGCGACCTCGGATTACACGATCCAGCTGATTATCATCGGCCATGGCGCGATTCGCATATCCGCCGAGCATCTGCGGGACGAGATCGAGCGGGCCAACAAGGAAATCAAGGAGATACTCCGCCGGTCAGGGCACGAATGCAGCTGACGCCGCGTTACACCGCGCCCAGCCCGAGCTTGATGTCGTCAATAATATCGTCCACATGCTCCAATCCCACAGAAAACCGTATCATCCCCGGATGAATCCCGGCGGCTTCCAATTGGGCGTCGTTCAACTGCCTATGGGTCGCGCTGGCCGGATGCAGTACGCAGGTCCGGATATCACAGACGTGTACTTCGTTGGAGGCCAGTTTCAGCGCATCCATGAAACGAATGGCGTTTGCCCTGCCGCCTTTGATATTGAAGGAGATGACGCCGCCGGCGCCTTTCAGGTACCGCTGCGCCAGTTCGTAGTAGGGATCGCTTTTTAGCCCAGGATAGGAGACCGCCTCGACCTTGTCCGATCCGGATAGGAAATCCGCAACAATCAAGCCGTTTTCACAATAACGTTCCATGCGGATCGCCATGGTTTCCAGCCCGATATTCAGCAGGAAAGCCGAATGGGCGGCCGGATAGACGCCAAAGTCCCGCATGAGCTGCATCCGGGCTTTGATGATATACGCCGCTTTTCCGTAGGATTCCACATAGGATATGCCGTGATAGGACTCGTCCGGCTCCACCAGCCCGGGGAAATTCCCGTTCTTCCAGTTGAAGCCGCCGCTGTCCACGATTACGCCGCCCACTTGCAAGGCGTGTCCGTCCATGTACTTGGAGGTGGAGTGTACGACGATATCCGCGCCAAAGTCAATGGGCTTGCACAGGATCGGCGTGGCAAAGGTATTGTCGATGATCAGCGGGACATTGTGCTCGTGGGCGACGCGGGCGTATGTCCCGATATCCAGTACCTGCAGCGAAGGGTTAGCCAGCGTCTCGCCGAATACCGCTTTGGTATTCGGGCGAAAAGCCGCGTGGAGCTCCTCTTCCTTCGCGTCAGGTTTCACAAAGATGCATTCGATGCCCATTTTTTTCAAAGTATAAGCAAACAGGTTGATGGACCCGCCATAGATCATCGGGGTACTGATGAAGCTGTCGCCTGCGGAGCAGATATTGAGGATGGACAACAAAGTAGCCGCTTGCCCCGAAGAAGTACACATGGCGCCTACGCCGCCTTCCAGCGCGGCGATCTTGTTTTCTACCGCCATGACGGTCGGGTTGGCGAAGCGGGAATAAATCAGGCTTCTTGTCGGGTCGTCGAAAACCGCCGCGATATCTTCGGTGGAATCATACACATAGGTGGTGCTTTGTACGATGGGCATGACCCGCGGNTCGGCGTTCCCCGGCGTATATCCTGCGTGCAGACATAAGGTTTCATCTTTCATTGGCATACCCTCCTACTTTTATCGAAGTATTCCACACTATACCATAAACTGAAGATATCGACAAGAAAACGGAGACAATTAATACGCGGCCTGTCTATTCCGGAACCTGCGACAAGGGCAGAGGGGGTAGCGTCTGGCAAGGCGGTAGGCGCTTTTGCAGCAAAGACACAAGCTGGGCGCTTAAAAAACTTTGACCATTTTTGACTTTTCTATTGACAAGCGTTTTTCAACGTGTTACATTTAATTTGTTAGTTTAGCACTCGGAATGTGAGAGTGCTAACAATCCCGGTAAGAAAGCCGTGAGAGGAGGTGAAGCGCCTTGCAGCTTGAAGATCGTAAGAAAAAAGTTCTGGAAGCGATCATCATCAATTATATCGCAACCGCGGAGCCGGTCGGATCAAGAACCATTACGAAAAAATACGATTTGGGCGTGAGTCCCGCCACGATACGCAATGAAATGGCGGATCTGGAAGAGATGGGTTTGATCGAACAGCCGCATACTTCCGCAGGCCGGATTCCCTCGCAAATCGGATACCGCTATTATGTGGATTACCTCATGGAGAAAGAAAACCTCACCGCGGAGATCAAAAAGTATATCCGAAAGAGTTTGCGGGAGGAGATCAAAGCCAAAGAAGACCTGGTACTGCGGGCGGTTCGCCTGTTATCTCAGATCAGCAACCATACGGCGATGACGATTATGTCTACCTACAGCCAGAATGTGCTGACCCATATCCAGCTTTTGCCGGTTTCCGACTACCGGCTGGTGCTCATCCTGGTGTTAGACAACGGTCACGTGGAACACCAGATTATGGAACTGAAGCAAGCCTTGCCGGAGAAAGATATCAACGAGCTCGCGGAGATGCTGCGTCAGGCGGTGTGCGGCCGGACGGTAGAGCAATGGCGAAAGATTTCCTTAGCGAGTATCCGCAGCCAATGGGAAGACCAGATTCATCTGTTAAGGGAGATTCTGGACATTATCGAAGACACGCTGACAGTCGAATTTGAACATAAACTGTATTTGAGCGGAACATTGAATATCATGAATCAGCCGGAATTCCGGGATGTGGAGAAGGTCAAACAAGTACTCTCCCTGCTGGAAGAGCAAAGGATCATGGAAGAACTGATGTTGAAAACGGACGAGGGGGAGCCGCAGACCATTTCCATCAAGATCGGCAAGGAAAACGAGAACGAGAGCCTGTCGGCCTGCAGCCTGGTCACCGCGACCTATCACATCAATGGCCGGATCATGGGCAAGATCGGATTGCTGGGACCGACGCGTATGGATTATTCCCGTAATACCGGCCTGCTGGATTTCATCAGCCGCTATTTGTCTGAAGGGGTGGAAATGTAGATACCGAGTATGATTGTACTGGAGGAAGAAGAGA
The DNA here is from genome assembly GCA_009776595.1 of Clostridiales bacterium. Lineage (GTDB taxonomy): Bacteria > Bacillota > Peptococcia > DRI-13 > UBA5745 > WRMS01. The sequence continues at coordinate 3,788 of WRNN01000067.1, read as the reverse complement.
TTGAACGCAAAGCCGCAAGACAAGGAGAAAAAGCCGATAGCCGATGAAGACGTTGGCGACACAGAGTTCGCGGAAGACGCAGAGTTCTTTGAAGACGCAGAAACTAACGAAATGCGCGGGAAAAGCGGGACGACGGAATCGGAAGACACAGTAAGTGACGAGCCGGAAGAAGCGATCGACGGAGAGATCCTCGAGGGGACGGAGGAAGAGGAAGCAGAGCGGGAGGATAAGGAAGCGTTACAAAACCGTTACCTGCGGCTGAATGCCGATTTCGATAACTTCCGAAAGAGGACGCAGAAAGAGAAAGAAGACTGGAGCCGCTATGCATCACAACGAATTGTAGAAAAACTGCTGCCAGTCATCGATAATCTGGACGCTGCCGCCGTCGCGGTAGCCAATGCGGGCGAGGATAGCAGTAATGTAGCGGAAGGCTATTTGATGATTCACAAGCAGTTGACGGATATCCTGAGCCATGAAGGACTGACAGAAATACCGGCGCTGGACAAAGCTTTTGACCCGAATGTCCACGAAGCGGTAATGACGGTAGGCCGGGCGGAGGGGCAGGCGGAGAATCAGGTTGTGGTGGTCTTGCGGAAAGGATATATGTTTAAGGATAAAGTCCTGAGGCCCGCTATGGTCCAGGTAGCAAAGGATACATAGCTGACTCCCGGGAAACGCCATTTGATAGATTGAACGAACAGATCATTTGAGGGAGGATGATAGATATGGCCAAAGTTATAGGAATTGACTTAGGAACAACAAATTCATGCGTCGCCTTTATGGAAGGCGGCGAGGCGGTGGTTATACCCAATTCGGAAGGGGCAAGGACCACGCCGTCGGTAGTGGCTTTTTCCAAAACGGACGAGAAGCTGGTGGGCCAGGTGGCCAAACGCCAGGCCATCACTAATTCCGAACGCACAATTCAGTCCATAAAGAGAGAGATGGGCAGCGATCTGAAAGTAAAAATTGACGACAGGACGTATACGCCCCAGGAAATCTCCGCNATGNTCNTGCAGAAACTGAAAACAGACGCAGAAGCGTATCTCGGGGAGAAGGTCCTCCAGGCAGTCATCACCGTGCCGGCTTATTTTACAGACAGCCAGCGTCAGGCAACCCGCGACGCGGGACAGATCGCCGGCATGGAAGTGCTCCGCATCATCAATGAACCCACGGCGGCTTCGCTGGCTTACGGGATAGACAAGGAAGGGGATCAAACCATACTGGTCTTTGATCTCGGCGGCGGCACCTTCGACGTATCCATTCTGGATATCGGCGACGGCGTATTTGAAGTGAAGGCGACCAACGGAAATAACCGTCTCGGCGGCGACGACTTTGATCAGCGGATCATTGACTGGATGATCGCCGAGTTCAAGAAGACAAGCGGCGTGGATCTGAAAAACGACAAAATGGCCGTTCAGCGCTTGAAAGAAGCGGCGGAAAAAGCGAAACACGAACTGTCCACGCTGATGACCACCCAGATTAACCTGCCGTTCATTACGGCGACAGCCGACGGGCCTGTCCATATGGATCTGACCCTGTCCCGGGCGAAGTTTGAGGATATGATACGGGATTTGGTGGATTTGACTTTGGAGTGTACCCGAAAGGCGCTGAAGGAAGCGGACCTGAAAGCGGAAAACATTGANAAAGTACTGCTTGTCGGCGGTTCCACAAGGGTACCCATGGTGCAGGAAGCNATNAAGAACCTGATGGGAAAAGANGCGTTCAAAGGCATCAATCCCGATGAGTGCGTAGCCATCGGCGCCGCCATACAGGCCGGCGTACTGGCCGGCGACGTCAAGGACGTGGTCCTGCTGGACGTCACGCCCCTCTCTCTGGGCATCGAAACCCTGGGCGGCGTGTTTACCCGGCTGATTGACAAAAACACCACAATCCCCACTTCCAAGAGCCAGATATTCTCTACGGCCAGCGACAACCAGCCTTCTGTGGATATCCATGTGATCCAGGGGGAAAGGGAAATGGCGGCGTATAATAAGACGCTTGGACGCTTCCAGCTTTCCGGCATCGCGCCCGCGCCCAGGGGNATACCGCAAATCGAAGTCAAGTTCGATATNGACGCCAACGGTATCGTGCATGTGAGTGCGAAAGATATGGGTACNGGGCAGGCGCAGACCGTGACCATCAATGCCCGGACAGGCNTGACCGAAGAGGAAATCCAGCGCATGACCAAGGAAGCGGAGGAGTTTGCGGCGGAAGACAAGCAGCGAAGGGAAGAGGCGGAAGTCAGAAACACAGCGGATAATCTGGTGTATCAGTCAGAAAAGCTGCTGAAAGACGTCGGCGACAAAGCCACAGACGATGAAAAAGCCCAGGTTGAGGCTGCTGTGGAAGAGCTGAAAAAAGTCATTGAAGCAAACGACTTCGAAGGTATGAAAGAGAAATCAGAGTCACTGACCAACGCGCTCCATACGATCTCCGCCAAACTGTATCAGCAGGCCGGCGGGCAGGAGCCCGGCGCGGAATACCAGCAGGGACCTGCGGACAGCGCAAGCGGCGGCGGCAGCGACGGGGATGATACAGTGGTGGACGCGGACTTTGAAGTGAAGGACGAATAAACGAATCGCAGCGCAGCGGGGGACTTATCCGATTAAGTCCCTTGCGCGTGCGGATGCGTCGGCGTATACCTTAACCGCTCTGCATTCACAGGCCAGGAGCGGATTAGGAAGGTGATAATAGAATGGCAAAACGGGATTACTACGAAGTCCTGGGTGTTCCCAAGAACGTCCAGGACGCTGAATTGAAAAAAGCATACCGCAAGCTGGCCATGCAGTATCATCCGGACAAGAATCCCGGCGATCAGGAAGCGGAGAGCAAGTTTAAAGAGATTAATGAAGCCTACGAGGTTCTCAGCGACGGCGACAAGCGGAGCCGCTATGATCAGTTCGGCCATGCNGGCGTAGACGGCCAGACAGGGGCCGGCGGCTTTGGAGGCTTCAGCGGCGGCTTCGACGGCGGCTTCGATAATATCTTTGATATCTTCTTTGGCGACGCGGCGTCCGGCATGGGAGGCGGNAGGGCCAGAGGGCCNGTCAGAGGCAACGACATGCGCAGGGATGTGGAGCTGAGCTTTGAAGAGGCTGCCTTTGGCGTGGAGAAAGACGTAGAGGTGTTCAGGGCGGAAAGCTGCAGCCGCTGCCAGGGTACCGGCGCAAAGGAAGGCACTACGAAGAAACGCTGTGAGAAGTGCGGCGGGACCGGCCAGACCAAGACGGTGCAAAGGACNCCTCTCGGATCCTTCCAGTCGGTCAGGCCCTGTCCGGACTGCGACGGCGAAGGCGTGATCATCGAGACCCCGTGCCCGGATTGCGGCGGNAAAGGCCGGACCAGCAAACGCAAGACCATCAAAGTAAAGATCCCTGCCGGCGTGGACAACGACTCNCGGATCCGCCTTACCGGCGAAGGCGAGGCAGGACTGCGGGAGGGCCCGTCGGGGGATCTGTATATATTCATCCGTGTNCGGCCTCATAAATTATTCGAACGCAGAGAAAACGACGTATATATGGAGATGCCGGTCACCTTTACCCAGGCGGCTCTGGGGGCGGAGGTTCAGGTGGAAACCCTGGATGGCAAGGCTACCCTAAAAGTGCCGGAGGGCGTGCAAACCCATACTTTGCTGCGGTTGAAAGGAAAAGGCATCCCTCATCTCCGGGGCAGCGGCAGGGGTGATCAGCTGGTCCGGGTCATCGTGGCGACGCCAACGAAATTATCCCAGCAGCAGAAAGAGCTGCTCAAGGACTTCGCCACAAAATCAGGCGAAGAGAACTATCGTT
>WRNN01000066.1 GCA_009776595.1 Clostridiales bacterium | reverse complement strand
TCCTCCCCCGTGATCCGGGCTATGCCTTCCATGTACACATCGGCCAACTGAACCTGGCTGTGGAAAGCCAGCGTTGCTAAGATCGCCGCGCTCCTCGCGGCGTCGCAGCCGTCGATGTCCGCTTTGGGATCAGGTTCGGTCAGCCCGTTCTCCTGCCCCGTGATCCGTGCTATGCCTTCCATGTACACATCGGCCAACTGAACCTGGCTGTGGAAAGCCAGCGTCGCTAAGATCGCCGCGCTCCTCGCGGCGTCGCAGCCGTCGATGTCCGCTTTGGGATCAGGTTCGGTCAGCCCGTTCTCCTGGGCTTCCGCCAGGGCTTTGTGAAAACTGCAGCCTTCTCCCATCCTGGTCAGTATATAGTTTGTCGTGCCGTTGATAATCCCCATGATCTGCGTCAGCCGGCAGACGCTGAGGTTCTGGCGCAGCGCCCGGATTAAAGGTATGGCGCCCCCCACGCTATTCTCAAAATACAAATCCCTTTCCGCTTCTCTGGCCGCCTGAAAGAGTTCTGTGCCATATTCTGCCAGCAAATCATTGTTCGCGGTCACCACGCTTTTTCCGGCTTTCAATGCCTGCAGAATATAGGTTCGCGCAGGCTCTATGCCGCCTATGGTCTCCACGATGATCCGGATAGAAGGATCCTGCAGAATATCTTCCCAGCGATTGGTGCACATGCCTTCCGGCAGTTGAACGTCCCGCTTTTTCGTCAGATACTTTTCCAACACTCTGCCCAGTTCAATATGGCAGCCCGCTTTTTTGGTCAACAGCTCTTTTTGTACATCCAGCATCATGACCACGCCCTGCCCCACTGTTCCAAGGCCAAGAACCGCGATTTTAATTGCTTCCATAAATACTCACACCTCATTCAGACTTCGTTGGCAGTACACGCAGCGCTATGTGACGACTTCCACCTTGATTACGCCCTCTTGATCCTGCAATTTTCCTATCAGTACGTCTATGTCGTCTATTATGGTCGTGTTCACGTTCATGGTGACGATGGCAACCCCTTGAATCGGCATACTCTGATTGATGGAATCGATATTGCCTTTCATCGAAGCTACCGTATTCAATACCGTTGACAATACGCCGGAACGGTGCTCCAGAAGTAAAGAAAAGGCGGTAATGATTTCATTATCCTCACGGGTGTAGGGCTGGATGCCGTCCTTATATTTATAGAAGGCGCTGCGGCTTATCCCGACTTTTTCAACCGCTTCATTTACGGTCAGCGCGTCTCCCCTGGTCAGCATCTCATTGACTTGGACCGTTTTCAGGATCACTTCCGGGAGGATATCGCTGCTCACGACATAGGATTTGCTCGATCTTCTTGTTTTCATAAGCTTTCCATCCTTCCGCCGTTCACACGTTTCTCCGAATCGTCTACAACTGTCGATGCTTTGTCTATTTTCGTACCCTCGCGCGGTAGAATCATTGTATCACTTTCCCTGCGGCATTATCAACTACGAACTTAGCCCGTTCTCAATTTGACAGTAGCGCGCACAAAAGGTACAATCCTAGTAGTCGCTCCATGTTGGATAGATCAGGAAAGGAGCTTGCCATGAAAATCGCCATCGTAACAGACAGTACCTGCGATATGGGACCCGCGGGTGAATTCTTGTATCAGATTGATATCGTACCCCTTCTGGTTACTTTCGGCAACAAAGTGTATAAGGACTGCGCCGAATTAAACAGCGAAGAATTCTTTCGGCTGTTATCCAAGTCTCCCCTCCTGCCAAAAACCTCTCAACCCGCGCCTGTTGATTTTCAAGAAGTTTTTCGACGCAGGCTGGACGAAGGCAAAGAGGTCATTGCCATACTCTTTTCCGGGGCTATGAGCGGCACCTATCATGCGGCGGAAATCGCCAGAAGCGGCTTTTCTGCGGAAGAGCAAAGCAGGATCCATCTGATTGACAGCCGGCAGGGCACCGGCGCATTGGCGCTTCTGGTTCTGGAAGCCTGTGCAATGCGCGACCGGGGCGCCNGCGCGGCGGAAATCTGCGAGCATATCCNCGGTCTCGTCCCCCGCGTCAGACTTTTTGCCGTTCTGGAAACGCTAAGATATCTGCGCCTTGGCGGGCGTATTTCCGCGGCAGCCGCTTTCACCGGCGGAATTCTGAATATTGTTCCGGTCATTTCGCTGGATGATGGCAAAATCTATGCCGCCGCGAAGATCCGAAAAAGTCCGCAGTCCTTTCGAAAATGGATGCGGGAAACCATTAATAAAAACCTTCCCGATACCCAGTATCCGATTATTTATCTTCACAGCAACAACCTCTTACAAATCGCGCCTTTGCAAGAGGAATTCAAATACCTGCAGCCCCCGGAGAAAACGTACCGCTTGTCGCTTGGCGCCGTAATCGGCACGCATGCGGGCCCGGGAGCCTACGGCATAGTGTATGTCACCAGACAGAAGGATGGTTAGCCGATTATCGTCATGCTTATCTGGGATAATGCGTCGCGCCAAACAGGATCAACTCGCGAATGCCTTTGATGTTGACCGCCGCCATCATGAAAAACGCGGCAGTGGCAATCAATAGCCTGAGGATGGGCAGCTTTGCCAATACTCTGCTGAAGCCCATATAGATCAGTGACAATAGCGCCCAGGAAAAACAAAAAGAATATAGGATCGTATTGCTATCCGACCCGTCCCAACCTGTCAGCCCCAGCAACAGAAATGACAGAAACAGCCAGGATAAGCAAAGCAGACTGAATTTACTTCTTCTATTTAGAATAAAGCCGATCAAAGCAAAGGCCAAAAGCAGAATCCCGATCAAGTCCGGCGCGGCCGCATATTGTTGCCGGTAAGACGTATAAGCGTAGGCGCTGCCGGTCTCAACAGCAGGCGCCAACAAGCAGTTGCGGATAAAAGCCAGGAAGCGCCAGACTTTGTCTTGTATCGCGAAATCGGTTCCGGCAGACAAAAGCAGCTCTTTCAGCGTCCCGCCGGCGCCTGTCAAAACGGGCAATTGTCCGAAAGTAATCATTACGGCCAGCAAAGTCATCGCAGATCTTGCCATAATCCTGCCGTTATGCTTCAGTCCGCCTTTTTCAATGGAAAACAGCAGAAAAAACCCGCTGCCAAGCGACGTGCCTGCCGCAGCGGAGAAAGCGATCTCCGACCACGCTTCCTGATCCGGTTTCTTGCGGCAAATCGAATAGAGATAGAGCGAAAGCCAGAATTGCGCAAAAACAAGCTGCTCTATATTCAACACAAACAGCAGCGCCGGGTAGCTGATGAAGTAAAGCATTAAAAAGCAGAACTGATCGATATCCCTGAGTTCCAGCAATCTGGACAGTAAAATAACGGAAAAGAAGAGAGCGACGACTTGCAGGCCGGCAAGGGCTAAGGCATAAGCCGTCAAATCACCGCCAAACAGGGAAGCAATCCAGGACGCCGCTATGCCAAACGGCATCGAATATAAACCAAATAAGGGACGGAACAGGTCGTTTTCTGTCGCGTTGATATTGACAAAGACGTCCGTTTGCATAAGAACGCCGGTTTCTGTGGAGAATACCGCGTTGTAGAGCACAACCTGGCCGTCGACNGAAGGATANTAGAACAGATCTGTATAATGGTAGACAAAAAAGATGAACACGATGGACAAGACAGCGGCTGAAGCCCAGTAGGCGATTTCCACACCGGAAAAGCCACGGATAAGAGGCAGGACGAAACGACGGACCCAGTCGCATAACAGATACGCGGCAAAGCACAAAGCGACGCCTGTCATACAGGACATGACGACTTTTATCACGCCAATGCANGCGGCTGTCGTCACGTCGTCCATGCTGAAGCTGCCGGAGAGAAACGCGCTCAGTATTTGCGCCAGCTTCTCGAAGCGAAAATAGAAAAAATCCATAAATTTCCGGGCGGCTTCAATGGCAAAGGCGAGAGCGACCAAACCGCAGGGNATAGAGAAATCCGATACGATGCTTTCGAGTATCTTCTTTCGGAAGGCAAACCAGATATAGACCGCCAGTGANAGCAGAACACAGCCGATCCCTTCCGCGGCGGTACCCCGCAGCGTAGTCGTCACCGTCATCGTCACACCGGACAGTATCAGGAACCATTGGATCAATATCCAAAGGGAATTAGGCATACCGAAAACTCTTTTTTTTATGCTTGTCAGTTTCAGTTTTCTCTTTTTCATTCCCTAATCCTGTCCATGCAAGCTGTATTAGCGGCCATCAAAAGCACGCTTTAATATTTGTGATGCGCTGCGCCGCATCATCCATCCAAACGGTACAAACCCTGGCTCTGCATCCAGGTATCCAACTGATCCAGAAAACGCTTTTCGTCCAGATCGGTGCGATCCCCGGGCTGGCTGCCCTCATAATGCATGACCGAAAGGCCCGCTTCTCTCAGGTACATCGCCTGTTCCTTACGGGTCAGCGTGCAGCCCACGCCATGNCGCCAGATTGCCAGCAGGGCGCCGTCAGCNTTGCAAATCTTCGCGAACTCCACGATGGCGTCGCGGCGGATATATTCATCCATCTTGAAGGAGGAGAGCATCCTGGCTTCGGTACCCAAAGCAAAACGCACCGCGTCCTCCCGGGTCTTGAGCGGCGTATCCGCCGGATAAACATGCGTGTCCCTTGTTCCTATGCTTCCGTCAGGCTTCATTTCCATGACGTCAGCCGTTATATGGGAGTATTGGGAGCCTAAGCATACGGCGCCGTAGCCCTCCATATAGCGGTAATACTTCATAAAATGCCAGGAGGGCGGATGGGCCTCGATCCAGCGGAAGCGTTCGTTGCCCACTGCCGCGATCTGATTTTCTGCGCGCCATTTGACTTCGTCCCGTACCATCTTCCAGAAATTCACCGTAGCTTCGGGATCGATCTTGGTCAAACCTCCTATGGTATATACAGAGTACAGGTCCTTCACGGATAGAGGCGCCGGCACGGTAGTCACCATTATACGGGATACTTCCGTCCCGTAATCCTTGACCTGTTGATCGGCGTCCATGAGCGCAACGTATTTTTCATCATCAAACTTCTGACCAAAGATACGTTCAATATCGTTCAGCACGCGCAAATCACAATACGCTTTGTGTTCCAGCATCGGCGCATTGCGAACCTCGTCAAAAGGCCCGAAATAGATCGGATGGTCGCCATTCCACTGGGGCATGTTTTCATAATCCCGTGCTTGCTGGCCTCTCTTCAAGTGCTGGTCGCACACGCAGGGCATAGGCACCACAAGCTTGCGCTTCGGCCATGGCGTCCCGTCTTCAATGTATCCGAGGAATTGCCCGCCCCAGCAGTTCCCCTGATACCCGCAGATCTCGCGGCCCCAGCCCCGAACCTCGCTGGCCAGCCTGGCCTTCCGCGCGTAAGGTTCGTTTCTGTTTTGCATCATAGCGCCTACGGGATTGTCTTCAATCAGGGTAAGCGCGGGAAAGGCGTCCGCCCAATTGCAGTTGGGCCCCGTATTCCCCTGGGCGATGACTTTCTCCTTGCTTTCGATGGATTTCTGCCAGCCTGCCCTCAGTTCNTTCGCTTTATCCCAAAACTCCAGCGGCCTGGTTTCCCAAATTTGTCCTTTTGCCATTTTGTTTCACCCCATCTCTCGCGCCGCACTGTANTGAAGCGCTATAAGTATTATANCCATGCCCTTTTTCTTTTACAAGGAAGGATTTTATTTGCCACTTTCCCATAGCGAAAAATCCAATTGAAAAACCATTTCCGTCTGTGATATACTAGGCTATGTTCAACAAGGGCCCTTAGCTCAGTTGGTTAGAGCGGCCGGCTCATAACCGGTTGGTCCGGGGTTCGAGTCCCTGAGGGCCCATAAAAAACTACCGCAAGGTAGTTTTTTTATGGGCAAAGCAAAAGGACTCGAACGGGCGGAATAGCAAGGCCGACCTATGGGAGGGCTTGCCCGCCCCGGCGTGATAGCGAGCGGTGCAGCCGTGCGGGAGCGCGGCAGCGAGCGGAGCGAGTCCCTGAGGGCCCATGCCAAACAAAGCCCCGTAATTCTTTGATAATCAAGGAATTGCGTGGTTTTTCCTTTCTTTCATTAAATTATGCTGAAAATTTATATTATGCCAAAAATTTTCTAATGATTATTAAATATATCCCCTATAAGATATATAGATAAAAAAAGTATACCTTCTATTTGATAAGACTTTTTAAAAAANCCCCGCAATTACGATTATACAAGGTGCTNCCGCATGAAAAGAATTCCAATTGTATTAACAAAAGAACAAAGGCTAACACTGGAGCAATTCGCAAAAGCAGGGGTTCATAACGCCAGATTAGTCAAGCGGGCAAAAATAATGCTATGGCTTGATACATCGGAAGGTCAAGTGGCAATGAAGCAGGAAGAGATCGCAAAAAGCGTTGGCGTAAGCCGTAAAGTCGTNAATGACGCCAAGCGGGACTTTCTGGCTGCAGAGAGCGTCGAAAAGTTCTTACAGAGAAAGAAGCGCGCCACACCGCCTAGAATGATAAAGGTAACGGGAGAGATAGAGGCCCGCATCATCGCCATCGCNTGCAGTGAAGCCCCCCAAGGCCGCGCAAGATGGACTACGCAGCTTATCGCGGATCAATGTGTTGCGTTACACTACATTGATTCCCTATCGCACATGACGGTATACCGCGTTTTGAAAAAGCACCACATCAGCCTCACTTGAAAGAGTATTGATGTTTGCCATATCATCGTCGCAGTGTATCATTTGATTCCGGCAATCCGGATATCATGGCAAAATCACGAAAGATTGAACACGTGGTGGTTTTAACTTATCTTATCCAATGAAATACAATAGGTTCTATCCCTTCAATAGAATCAAATTCATGGTGATCGGAAGTCAAAAGCTCAGCACCGGATACAATGGCTTGCGCCAACGCAAAAGAATCAGCAAGAGATATTTTATGAGATGCTTTCAACCGTCCAGCTTCGGTAAAAATATCATTTGTTATTTCAGTTACAATCGTAATCGGTATCCGTCATAAGTGACACCTCCTACATTTTTTGAAAAAGAGAAATGCGGCTACAATTTGTATATGCAACCTTAAAAAAGCATACCACGAACGGGCAACCGCAACAAGCGGCTTGCTTCCAACCGCCCTCACTTCAGATTCCTTGCACTGTTATGCTTCTCCAGTAACACCCATTATTAGGCTCTCGTGATATGGTGGTCAAGGATAACCGCAGTCTACTTTTTGAAAAGTACTCATTTTTACACATTGACAAACATCTATATAACCTGTATTCTATATATAGAAATCCGTCTATGTGAGGTGGTCGAGTGGACACACAGTATAAAGAATACGCGCTGTTGTTTAAGGCGCTGTCTGACCCAAACAGGCTCATGATTGTGGATATGCTTTCCTGTGGCGAGTTATGCGCCTGTATCATCCTGGAGAAATTTCAAATTACCCAGCCAAC
>WRNN01000065.1 GCA_009776595.1 Clostridiales bacterium | reverse complement strand
TTTTACCGCCTCTTGACACCTTTTCCAGTGCAGGGGGCGGTTTTTGCATTATAGGCAACACTTGACATACCAGTAAACAGAAAAGAGGCTTGCCGCACTCAGCGGTTTAGTAACTGACACCCTCAAGGCATCAATTTAAAACAAGAAATCAAAAGTGTCAGTTGCTAACGCTGCGGTAACGCAGCGCCGCGAAGCGGAAGGGATGAGCGACATGTGCGCGAATCCCGACGGGGTTTGGGGTGGCTAACCCCATCAAAACATTCTGCCAAGGGGATGCCGCTTCGACCCTACGGGTCCCAATCCGCTAACCGAAGCATCAATGGGCGCGTATGTCCGGGGTTGTGGGCGGCAGCCCACTTTAGCTCAGTGCCGACGTCACCATAGTCGGCACTGAACTGATTTAAAACAAGGACCGCTGATGGCTTATTGCTCGGATAATAAGTTTAATTAACAATTGATTTATCATACGAAAATCTGTTAGAATAAGAATAATTGATCTGTGTCGGAGGTGGTGGAGGGGTGGCTAGTCGTTCGGACAGACCGAAGCTGGTTATTGACTTCAACGGCTCGAAACCACTGGGCGAAGTCGTCTACGTCGCCCTGAGGGAAGCCATTATTAAAAACCAGTTTAAATCCGGAGAGAGGCTGATGGAAACGGAGCTGGCGGACGAAATGATGGTCAGCCGGACGCCGGTGAGGGAAGCCGTCCGCAAATTACAATCGGAAGGCTATGTCATTATGCTCCCGCGAAAAGGGACCTATGTGACTTCATTAACCATTCAGGACGTCAATGACGTGTTTGAGATCCGCGGCGCTTTGGAAAGCATGGCTGCGGCCAGAGCTGCCGAGAGGGCGTCCGGGGAAGAAATTGCCGAAATCAGGAAATTCATTGAAAGTGAAGCGGTTTTGTGGGACAGTACCGACCTGGCGAGAACCATCCGCTGCGACATTCAGTTTCATTCCATGGTATACAGGGCTTCCAAAAATACGAAAGTCGAGAACCTGATCAACGATCTCCGCGAACAGACACAGCGGTTACGCTCCAGTACATTATCCAGGCCCGGGCAGGTACGGTTTGCGCTGGAAGAGCATAGGCAAATATTGAGCGCCATTGAGGCGAGGGACGCGGAAGGCGCCCGTGACGCTTCGATAGCCCATGTGGAGCGGTCCAGAGAAGTCATGCTGGAACTGTTGAGCTATCAGACCTGACTTGGCGCAAGACGGATTCGGCTCTGAGAATAATTTGAGAATAATAGAAAAGAAAAGGCGTGTGGATCATGTGAAAATACGAACAGAGGCTTTGCTTCTGGTGTTGCTGATACTGGCTGCGCCGGGAGGAAGCCTGATTACTGCGTGCGGCACCGGGGCTGTACAGGCAAGGACGCCTGTTGAAGGGCCGGTTATTGACGGAACGGAGGCGTATCACGTTATCGTAGCCGGAGGTGAACCGGAAGGCGTAGCCGCGGCGCTGGCGGCAGCCAGAAACGGGATGAAGACGCTGCTGGTGGAGAAAGGCGATGCCCTGGGCGGATTGATGACCATGGGCATGTTGAATTTTCTGGATATGAATTACGGGCCGAAAGGCGAGCTTCTGACCCGGGGTATATTTGAGGAGTTCTATAATGCTTTGGGCAACGCTTTCGATGTGGAAGAAGCCAAAGCCTGGTTTCTGCGGAAGTGCAGGGAAGAGCCCAACCTGACGCTGTACTTGAATACGGAAATCCTGGCGCCGGTGATGCTCGGGAATCAGGTAAGCGGCTTACGTGTCAGGCGTGACAATCAGGAAGAAGTATTGCGCAGCTTAGCGGTGATCGACGCCACGGCGGACGCGGATGTAGCCGCAGCCGCGGGCGTGCCGTATACGGTAGGCGGAGAGGACTACGGCGCGTATGGGACGCTGCAGGGCGTCACTTTGGTATTTGAACTGTCCGGCATTGACTGGCAGGGAATTGTCAGCTATCTGAAGAACGACGGTAACGACGGTACGGACGCCGATGACACGGCAGCCTGGGGATATGGCGCCGAGGCGCAGAAATATCAGCCTGTGGACGGGAACATGCGCTTTCGCGGGCCGAATATCGCACGGCAGAAAAATGGCAATGTGCTTCTCAACGCGCTGATCATCTTTGGCGTAGACGCCCTGGATCCGGTTTCGTATGCGGAAGGGATCGCCAGAGGCAGGCAGGAGATACCCCACATAGTTGCGTTTATGAGGGAAAACTTCCCCGGCTTTGAAAACGCCGCCTTTGTGGACGCCGCGCCGCGTCTGTATGTCAGAGAGACCCGGCATATCCTGGGGGAATATCGCCTGACCATCACCGACGTCCTGGAGAACCGGGACCATTGGGACAAGATTGGNTACGGCAGTTATCCGGTAGATGTACAGCCTACCGGGCCTGACAATTACGGCAATGTCATCGGCGTGCCGGATATCTATAGCATTCCTTTCCGCTGCCTGACGCCTCTTGAGGTGGATGGCATGCTGGTGGCAGGCCGCAGCGCCTCCTATGATTCGATCCCCCACGGCAGCGCCAGAGTGATTCCCGTCGGTATGGTCGCCGGGGAGGCCTGCGGTACGGCGGCGGCATACGCCATCCGCGAAGGTCTGTCTTTCAGGCAGATGTCGGCGGATGAGGAGGCGATCCGCCGGCTGCAGGAACAGCTGCGGAAGCAGGGCGCATACCTGGCCGCCTATACGCCTCCCCGGATGGCGGTAATGGATCACTGGGCTTATCCCGGCGTGGCGGTAATGCGGGAGATGGGCCTGACGGAAGGCGGTTACAACAACGATTATCGCTTGGAAAACGCGCTGCCCAACCGATGGGCGCTGCAGAATAAGCTCAACAAGCTGATGCGCCTTGCCCATGAGCGGAGCGCCGGCCGGGGAGAGGGGCAGATTCCCTTATGGGAGGTCAGCCTCCCCGACGACGAAATCAGCCTCGGCGAGGTGTTTATCGCGACAGCCCAAGGCGCTTCCATCGGGGAGAAGGCGCGTATCAGCCAATGGAGGGCAAGCGGCGGGGAGCAAGCCGGCGGGATACAGCCCGCTTCTTTCGCCGGCGAAGAGGAAGCAAAGCNATATCTGCTCGACAGAGGGATACTCCGGGAACAGGATCTGGGCCATTTCACNGACGCGGGAGAGATCGCGAAATATAGNCAGTTATTATACTTNCTTGGCAATTTGTATACAACTTTGATGAATGAATAGTGTAAATTACAGACGAAGATGGATACTGTTCGGGAGGCGAAGAACAAATGTATATCAGCACCAGGGGAAACCACAAGCCGGTAACGGCATCGCAAGCGATTTGCCTGGGGATGGTGCCGGAAGGCGGCCTTTTTGTGCCTGAGCAAATCCCCAGGCTTTCGATGGACGAGATCCGCGCGATGGCGGAGCTGCCTTATCCGGCGCTGGCGGAAACGATCCTGCGATATTATCTGGACGACTTCAGCCCGGAGGAAATCCGGGAAGCGACACAAGCCGCTTACGGGACGAACTTTTATCATGAAGATATAGCGCCGGTTACGGTGCTGGAAGGGCTTGGCGCTTTCCTTGAGCTCTATCACGGACCGACGGCGGCGTTTAAGGATATGGCTTTACAGCTTACCCCCAGGCTTCTGGCCACTGCGATGCGGAAAGGCGAAAGCGCAGGGGAGCTGTTGATTCTGGTTGCGACGTCGGGAGATACGGGGAAAGCGGCATTGGAAGGCTTTAAGGATGTAGCCGGCATGCATGTCGCCTGCTTTTTCCCCGATCAGGGCGTGAGCAGGGCCCAGGAACTGCAGATGCGTACAACAGACGGAAAGAATACGCATGTATATGGNGTGAANGGNAATTTCGACGATTGCCAGAACGGCGTGAAGGAGATCTTCAGCGACGCCGGTTTCAATCTGGCGCTGGCGCGGAAGGGCTGGCAGCTCTCTTCCGCGAACTCCATCAACTGGGGCAGGCTATGCCCTCAGATCGTATACTATTTCTACGCCTATTTATCCCTGGTGCAGGCGGGTCGCGTAGAAATGGGCCGGCCTGTGCATTTTGCCGTACCCACCGGGAACTTCGGCAACATCCTTTCCGCCTGGTATGCCAGAGAAATGGGTCTGCCCATCGGAAAGCTGATCTGCGCCTCCAATGAGAACCGGGTGCTTACCGACTTTTTCGCCACCGGGCATTACGACCGCCGGCGGGAATTCTTTAAGACGACCAGCCCTTCGATGGATATCCTGATTTCCAGCAATTTGGAACGCTTCCTTTTCGAGATGAACGGCCATGACGCCGAAACGCTGCGTTCCTATATGCAGGCTTTGGGAGAAAAAGGCGAATTCACCGTGGACAGCGGCCTCTTGCAAAAAATGACTGACATACTCTGGGCCGGCAGCGCAGACGAAGAGGAGGCTGCCGCGGAGATACGGCGGATCTATCTGCAATGGCATTATCTGATCGATACGCACACGGCTGTCGGGTCCGCCGTATACGGCAAGTACAGGGCGGAAACGGGAGACGAAACGCCGGCTGTCATGGATGCCACCGCAAGCCCGTTTAAGTTTTCCAGAAGCGTACTGGAAGCCCTGGACGACGCGGAAATACCGGAGGACCTCGATGAACTGCAGATCGCTGACGCCCTTGCCGTATGTACCAATACCCGGAACCATCCGGCGCTGGAGGACCTGGACAGGCGGCCGCTGCTGCACGGGACCACGATACGGATAAAGGATATGCAATCTGTTGTAGAAGGGATCACGGAGGGAACTTCCGCTTCATGATTTGCGTCTAAAGGGATAAGAACACGGAATAGTACGGAGGAAACCATGTCCCCGCTCATCGAGATCAAGGGCTTGACAAAGAAATACCGCATCGGCCACGAAATCATCACGGCGCTGGACGATGTCAGCATCGAAATCGAAAACGGAGAATTCGTTTGTCTTCTGGGACCTTCCGGAAGCGGCAAAACGACCTTTCTGCATCTGGTGGCAGGCTTGGACAAGCCGACAAGGGGCGATGTATACGTAAAAGGTTTGTGTATCAACAAGATCAGGGAAAAGGATATGGCCCTGTTTCGCCGCCGCTATATGGCTTTCGTATTTCAATCCTATAACCTTGTGCCTACGCTCTCTGCTCTGGAGAACGTCAGTATGCCATTGATGTTCGATGGCGTCGCAAAGTCCAGGCGGGAGAAGAGGGCTAAGGAATTGCTGACACAGATCGGACTGGGGAGACGTTTGAAAAACAAACCCTCCGAAATGAGCGGCGGTCAGCAGCAGAGGGTCAGCATCGCCAGGGCCCTGATCAACAACCCGAAGATCTTGTATGCCGACGAGCCCACAGGTAACCTGGACAGTAAAACGACCAGGGAAATTATGGATATCCTGGTGGAGCGGGTCAGGGAGAAAGGCGTAACCCTGGTCATGGTCACCCACAACGCGAATCTGATCGAGCAGGCGGACAGGGTGATCTATATGCTGGACGGCAGGATACAAAGAATCGTCGACCAGCAGAACCATACGGTACAGGAATTCTTTCAGGATGAAACCGGCGAAAAGGATGCGTATCATCAAAACCAAAGCGCGGTGGAAGGAGCGGCGGGATGAAGAGCAAGGACGAAGGCACAGGGGCAATGATAAGAAAGAACGGAAGATCTGCGCATGGAGGGACAGGTATATGGCTGCCTGCGTTATTTCTCGCGTTACTTCTGGCTGCTGCGCTTATTCCGGCAGCCGCCCCGCCGGCTTTCGGCGCGATTATTACCGTGGAAAACTCCCTGATTCCCGTGTTATCCGCGGAAGTGACGCGGCAGGACCCGGCGGTCATCGGCGAAGAGTTCAGCATCGTTTATCTGGTCAAGAACATCAGCGACAAGCCCGCCTACGATGTGGATTATTCATTTAATGTGATGAATGCGGTAGACAACTATCCTTTTGTCATGGAAAAGCCCAACCCTATCGAGCGTCTGGATCCGGGAGCAAGTGCTGCTGTTTCAATTAAGTTTAAAGTGGACGTCGGCGCCAGGGAGCAGACCTACCGCATCAACGGACTGTTTACCTGTACGGACGCCGGTAAGTCCGCGCCGGTCGTCTATTCCGCCATCAGCGACGTTTCAATCAGCTTTACAACGGTAAGGCCGAATCTCACGGTGACAGAATTGACCATTCTGGAGGAGGATCCGGATACGGAAGAGGGTTTCACCATCCGGTTGGGTTTTAAAAATTCGAGTCTGATTTACGATTTACGAAATGTCCTGATCCAGCTTGAGGGCGGCGAAAATTTTGAGATCATGGAGATATCCAGTAAAAAGGAAATCACCAGGATACCGGCAAACCAAACCAATTTCATCGAATTTAAACTGCGAAGCAGGGAAGGGCGGAGCTCCAATACCATTCTGCTGACGACTTCATTTAACTATTCCCTGGGCTCGGTCGACGATAAGCGGGAAGAACTTTTCGTTCCGATCAAAGACGAGCCGCCATCCAGCGGCGTGAGGCCGCAGGTTATCATCAAGCGCTACACCTTATCCAAAGACCAGGTCCTTGCGGGAGACAGGATCAATCTGACCCTGGAGATTGAGAATACCAACGCGCGGCCGGTCAAAAATGTGCTGATCAACTTCGGCGTAGAGAGCACCAGCTCCGAGGGGGGCGGCTCTTCCGGCAGTACGGTCTTCGCCCCTGTCGGCTCCAGTAACACCTTCCATGTAGAAGAGATCAAAGGGAAATCCACGATTACCAATACTATCACCTTTGCGGTGGACTCCGGCGCCTTAGCCAGAACCTATATCGTACCGGTGACGATAACCTATGAAGACGAAAAAGGCCAGTTTATGGATCTTTTTGTCCGGGATAACGTCAACATACCCGTTACCCAGCAGGCGAAACTGAGCGTAACCTCCATGATGCTGCCCTCCAGTGCAAACGTAGGCATGCCTGTGCCCGTAATGGCCGAGTTTGTCAATTCCGGTAAAGTGGATCTGGCGGATTTCAGCGTCAGGCTGGAAGGCGACTTTGATACGATGGACGCCAGTATGTATATGGCGAAGCTGATGATTGGCGTCACGACTTCCTATACCGGTATGCTGACCGCAAATGAAGAAGGCGAGGTCGAAGGCAAGCTGATTGTCTCCTATCTGGACAACAACAACCTGGAAGTAGTGGAGGAGTATCCCTTTACACTCAATGTAACCCAAATGGAAGAGCCGGCATTCCCGGAGGGGGGCATGATGTATCCGGACGGTATGTATCCCTCCGACATCAGCGACGAGCCTGTAGTCATCCGTCTGTTGAAAGCGTATTGGCTGCCTGGCGTACTTGGCCTGGTGATCCTGATTCAGTTTATCTATATCATACGGATTAAGAAAAAGGCAAAAGAAGAATTTTTTGAGGACTAAGCTAAGCTGCGCCCCCAAGATCCGAATGAGGTTTTCTTATGAATAATGTAGACGTCCTCCGTATGGCTTACGGCAACCTGT
>WRNN01000064.1 GCA_009776595.1 Clostridiales bacterium | reverse complement strand
CCAGATGAGGCAGGAAAGGCCTTGAGTCAAAGCCGCCGCCGATCAGAAACTTTCTCCCGTATTTTGCTTTAATAGCCACGAGGTCGTTGCATGTCTGAGCAGGTTCCCAGGCGTTGAATCCCATATCCACGATATCATCGACAAAGGGTTCAAAACGGCCGCAATTATGATGGATGGCCAGATACCCCCGTTCTTTGAAGAATCCGATATAGCGCCGCCATACGGGCTCGAAGATCTCATGGAAGCACTCCAGAGAGACGAAGGGGCCGCGTTCGTGGGCGATATCGTCGCCCATGGCGATATACTCCGGTTCATAATACTTGAGATAGGGTTCCGCATAGCTCAGATAAAAGTCGCAGAGGTATTCCATCATCGCCCGGACTTCTTCCGGTTCCTCGTAGCAGGCGATCAGGCCATTGGTAAAGCCCATGGTGGACATCACCGTCTGAAAAAATCCCTGCGCCGCAGTTCCCCCGCCCCTTGGCAAGTCCGGGTTGCGGTTTGCCAGGTCCTTCTTCGCCATGGCTTCCCAGTCTACGCCGGAGAAATCCGGCACTTTGATCACATCCCGCCACCGGCGTATATCATCCAGTATGAATTTGTCCATTTTTGGCATTGCCGCGTCTACCGCGCTTCCTTCTTTGGCCCATTCGACGCCGAAAATGTCCTTCCCGACGCCATCGACCCGTTCACCGTTGTTGATGGACGGGCGAACAGACCAAAAGATGTTGTAAACCGGTACATACTCCGGCACCTCGCCGCTTAAAGCACGCAGAAAATTTTCTCCTTCTGACAACATGGATGAACCCCCTCTCTTTCTTATCCATTTCAATACGATCTTTTGTTCATCATAACACAGTAGCTTTTTAAAGGAAAGCGCTTGTTATGCGCCGGCTCGGCAGGCGGCGGGCGGCGGGCGGCATGTTTGCCAAGGCTGCGGCAGGATCATGCATTCGTGAAACACAGGCTTAGCCGCCTTGTTAAAAAACCGTTGTCACCACAGACGCATTATGATACAATGCAAGTGCTGTTGTGATGAAACGCAACTGTATATTGGCAAGCGTTTTTTAGCGGTGATTCCCTAATGCAAGGAGGCATTTCCGAACATGAGAATAGTTGTATTAGTTGTGCAATTAATATGCTGCATAGGCTTGATTTCCACAGTGCTGCTGCAATCCGGCAGTACGGCAGGTTTAGGGAGTATATCAGGCGGCGCTGAGACCTTATTTGGCGGAAACAAAAAAGGCATGGACGAATTGTTAAGCAAGGTCTCCATAGCTTGCGCGATTGGGTTTCTCGTGCTGACGCTGGTTTTGTGCATTATTTGATTGACGGAATTCCTTCCTTCTAGTTGAATCCCTATACAAAATAAGCCAAGTAACGAAGGAGGAAAATATGGTAAAAATTGGAATTAATGGTTTCGGGCGCATTGGGCGCCTGGCATTCCGTTCGGGTCTCGAAAANGGCGGAATCGAATTTACAGGGATTAACGATTTACTCGCGCCGGACTATATGGCGTATATGCTGAAGTATGATACGATTCACGGCAAGTTTCCCGGCGAGGTATCCCATACGGAGGACAGTATTATCGTCAACGGCGCGAAGATTCGCGTGTTCTCCGAGAAGGATCCCTCCGCTCTGCCTTGGGCGGAGGTTGGCGCGGACTACGTGATCGAATCCACAGGCTTGTTTACCACTACGGACAAAGCGGCGCAGCATTTAAAAGGCGGCGCAAAGAAAGTCATTATCTCGGCGCCTTCTTCAGACGCGCCGATGTTCGTCATGGGTGTGAATCATAAAACCTATGANAAATCTATGCAAGTAGTATCNAATGCTTCCTGTACGACAAACTGCCTCGCGCCCCTGGCGAAAGTGGTCAACGACAGCTTCGGGATCGAGTCCGGTCTGATGACGACCGTCCACGCCACGACGGCGACACAAAAGACGGTCGACGGCGTGTCTTCGAAGGATTGGCGCGGCGGAAGGGCAGCTTCCTATAATGTTATCCCTTCCTCCACCGGCGCGGCGAAAGCCGTCGGAAAGGTCATTCCGGAGCTGGATGGCAAGCTTACCGGCATGGCGTTCCGGGTGGCCAATCTGGATGTTTCCGTGGTGGATCTTACGGTGAATCTAAAGAAAGCGGCTACCTATGATGAAATATGCGCCGCGATGAAGGCGGCCTCGGAAGGCGAGCTTAAAGGAATCCTGGGCTATACGGACGAACCGGTAGTTTCCACCGACTTTCTGCACGACCCGAGGGCGTCGATTTTTGACGCGGAAGCGGGNATCATGCTCACCGATAAGTTTGTTAAGCTTATTTCCTGGTATGATAACGAGTGGGGCTATTCCTGCATGCTCATCGACTTGATCCGCTATATGGAGACGGTCGACAAAAAGTAAAGGAGGTCTGGTTTACTATGGGGCTGGCAAAAGGGATTTTTGTTGTGGATACGCATGTTCACGCACAGCGGCATGCGTTCAGACTGCAGTCAAGGGATGTGAACTCCGAGTTTTCCGAACTCGGTACTGGTATGTCCCAGGTGGAAACGTATTCTAATGCGGACAGGTTGTTGTACCATATGGACCGGTACGGCGTCGACGTCAGCGTGATTATGCCGGCCTTTGCCATGACCAACGAAGTTGATAAAGAAATTGTGAAGAAGAATCCGGATCGATTCGCCGCGTTAGCCTGGGATGTGGAGACCAGATTGGGTTCCATTGAAGGAAAATTCCCCTGGACGATTAAGGCGTCGATCGAAGAGCTGGAAAGAGAACTTGATACNGGAATGTATGTCGGGATAGGCGAAGGGATGCCGGGNGGGACCGGACACAGCAGAAAACTGCCCTGGAACGAGAGATTCGAGGAAATCTGTCAGGTCATGGAGCTGGCAAAGAAATACAAAGTTATCGCGACGTATCATTCCGGCTTCCCCACCGGTTATGCGGGAGGGCTGGAACTGGCGTCTTTGCAGGGCCACTATGAGGTGGATCACGCCAACCCGTTTCTTGTAGGAGAAGTGGCTGCGGCTTATCCGGATGTGCCGATCATTCTGGAGCATGCCGGCATTGAGGGGACCGGTTATCGTACAGACATTTATGAACAGTGCCTTGCCGTTGCCCGGAGCCACCATAACATCTATCTCGAATGCGGCCAATGGTGGGCCGAGTTATATGAGAAGCCTTTGAAAGACCCCAACATCGGCTGCGAAAAGCTGGTGTGGGGTACCGATTGGGGCGCGGCTTCCACGCCGCAATCCTGGATGCCCGGCTGCGTACCGGAGACTTTCTGCAACCAGGACATCAACGCCGGCCTGCCCGCGCATCAGATCGACATCTACGGATGGGCCCTGCGGGAAGTCGGCAGGCTGAATATCCCTCAGGACGATCTGAATTTGATCCTGGGCGGCAACGCCTGCCGGATCATGAACATTAAAACGCCGTACACAAGGTTATTCAAGCAGTACATCAAGAAATAAAAATAGAAATAGAAAACGGTCGAAAGTAAAACAGTCTTTTTCGCAGGGAAAAAAGCGGCGGCGCCGCAAAGAAAGCGCCCGTTTATTTCCCTGTTTTTTTTTCTTGCATATCTTGACCTTCTCTGATATAATGAAAATAAAGTCAAAGATGGTCAGGCAATACTAAGGTGGTGATGCCGGTGGTGAAAAGCTTAGCCGGACAAATTGAAAAGTATTTAAAAGAATTATTGGAATTTCAAGACTTTATTGAACTGCAGCGCAGTGAACTGGCGGGAATATTCCGTTGCGTGCCTTCTCAGATTAACTATGTGCTGAGTACGCGGTTTACGCCGAACCAGGGCTATATCGTCGAAAGCAGACGCGGCGGCGGCGGCTATCTGCGGATCGTCAAGCTGTCGTGGGAGGATTTGTCGGCGGATAGTATGGAAGCCTTTCCCGTCCTGGAGGAAGAAGGCATTGGCCAGGGAGAGGCGGAAGGCATATTGCAGCGCTTGCAGGAAGAACACATTTTAACGGATAGGGAATTTCTGCTGCTGCGGGCAATATTGGACAGGCAGGCGCTGGGAGGCAGCCGCCATGATCAGGACCGTTTACGGGCCAGGCTGCTGCTGACGGCTGTCAACACGGTATTCCGGCTGGATGCGCAGTAACGGCGCAAAACCATGCCGTGATGCCCTAAATATAAAATGATCGGTATATGGTACGGGGCGGCGCCCCTCCAAAACCGGAAAGGAAGGATGACTATGTTTCAAGGATATACGGAAAGAGCGCGCTGGCTGGCGACGCAGGGCGCGGCAGAAGAAGCCCGGCGACTGGGTCAGAGCGGGGTAGGCACAGACCATCTATTATTAGCCCTCTGCAGGGAAAAAGGATCTGTAGCGGCTCACGCGCTCCAGGAATGCAAAATAGATTACGGCTCGCTGCGGCGGGTTATCGGCGAAATGTCTCCACAGGAGAAAGCCGGCGGAGGGTACCTCTATATGACGCCCCGCTTGAAGATGCTGGTAGAACGGGCCCGGAACGAGGCTATGAAGCTGAATATGCCCTATGTGGGCACAGAGCATCTGCTGCTGGCCCTCGCCTCGGAAGAGGAGGGAATCGCCTATCAGGCGCTGACGGATCTCGGCGTCAGTCCGGAGAACCTGCGAAAAGCAGTTCTCATGGTGCTGGGGGGGCAAAACGGCTACGAGGCGCTGGCAGCCAAGAGCGGCGGCAAAGACAGTAACACGCCGCATTTGGACGAGTATGGCCGGGATATGACGGAGCTGTACCGGCAGGGCAAAATCGATCCTGTGATTGGCAGAGAGAAGGAAATCCAGCGGGTGATCCAGATTATCTGCCGCAGGACGAAGAATAATCCCGTACTGCTGGGAGAGCCGGGCGTAGGTAAGACCGCCATTGCGGAAGGCCTGGCCGGCAGCATCGTGAAAGGCGACGTCCCGGAAGCGATTAAGAAAAAGAGAGTCATCGCCCTGGATATGGCGTCCCTGGTGGCAGGCTCCAAATATCGGGGCGATTTCGAGGAACGCCTGAAGAAAGTCATGGATGAAATCCGTTCCTCGGGCAATGTGATTTTGTTCATTGATGAAATGCACACCCTGATCGGCGCGGGCGCCGCCGAAGGCGCCATCGACGCCGCAAGCATCCTGAAACCCGCGCTGGCAAGAGGAGAACTCCAGGCTATCGGCGCCACGACACTGGATGAGTTTCGCAAATATGTGGAAAGGGATCCGGCTCTGGAACGGCGCTTCCAGCCCGTGATGGTAGAGGAACCGACCAAGGAGGAGTCGCTGGATATTCTGCAAGGCTTACGGCCTTTGTACGAAACCTTCCATAATGTCTCCATCCATGACGACGCGTTGAAAGCGGCAGTGGAAATGTCGGACCGGTATATCACCGATCGTTTCCTTCCGGACAAGGCGATCGACCTGATCGACGAGGCCGCGTCCAAAGTCAGGCTGTCCTGCAACACGATGCCGCCGGAGATCAAGGATAGGGAAAAGAAGCTGGAGAGCTTGAAAACACAGAAAGAGGCAGCCATTGTCGAGCAGGACTATGTCAGGGCAGGTCAGCTGCGGCAACAGGAAGTCGAGCTCCAGAAGGAAGTGGAGACCTGGCAGTCGAATTGGGACAAGTTCCGTGAGCAGCAGGGCAATCAGGTGCTCAGGGAGGATATCGCTAATGTGGTTTCTCTCTGGACCGGCATCCCTGTGAACAAAATCGCCCAGGAAGACGCCCAGCGCCTGATGGATTTGGAGAAGGTGCTCCATGAACGGGTAATCGGGCAGAACGAAGCGGTAAACGCGATCTCGAAAGCAATCCGCCGCTCCGGCGCCGGACTCCGGGATCCCCGCAGGCCGATCGGATCCTTCATCTTTGCCGGGCCGACAGGCGTCGGCAAGACAGAATTGGCCAGAGCCATCGCGCAAGCGATGTTTGGGGATGAAAACGCCATGATCCGGCTGGATATGTCGGAATACATGGAGAAACACACAGTTTCCCGGATGCTGGGCGCGCCCCCCGGCTATATCGGCCACGACGAGGGCGGGCAATTGACAGAGGCGGTGCGCCGCAGGCCGTATACCGTCATACTCCTGGACGAGATAGAAAAGGCGCATCCGGATGTATTCAATACGCTGCTTCAGGTCCTGGAGGACGGCAGGCTGACGGACGCCAAAGGGCGGACGGTAAACTGCCGCAACGCCATCCTGATCATGACTTCGAACGTCGGCGCGGCAACGCTGCGGGCAGAGAAGAATCTGGGCTTTGTGACGGCGAGGGATACGGAAGGCGAGTATCAGCGCATGAAATCGCAGGTGCTCGGCGAAGTCAGGAAAGCGTTTAAACCCGAGTTCCTCAATCGTCTGGACGAAGTCATCGTATTTCACCGCCTGGAGGATGACGAGCTGGCTTCCATTGTAGATCTGATGCTGGATCAGTTGGCCGGCCGGCTGGAAGAGCAGGAAATCAAGGTGCATTTCGGGCCTGCGATCCGGCAGTATTTACTGAACGAGGGAAGGGATCCCATGTATGGCGCGCGGCCTCTGCGCCGGGCAATCCAACGTATCGTAGAAGACGCGCTTTCGGAGAAATGCCTGATGGGCGAGATCGAACCGAACTGCGTATATCTCGTGGATTGGGAAGACGACGCGGAAGGCGGCAAGCTTGTACTGCAGATTGAAGAAAAGCTGCAGCCCATACTTGAAATATTAACGGATGAGCCGGAGGCGGACGGCATACAGGAAAAATCAACGGCTGCGGCGGGGACGCTGAAGTCGGAGCAAGCAGATGAAATCTAAAACAAAATACAAATGCAGCGACTGCGGGTATGAGTCCATCGGCTGGATGGGCCGCTGCAGTCGCTGCGGCGCCTGGGACAGTCTAAAGGAGATAAGCGACGGTTCGCCGATAAAGGAGGCAGCCGTCCACCAACGAAGGCGGGCGTCGACAGCGCCCCGGCAGGACGGTCCTCAATCGATGGCGGAAGTAGGCCATCTGGAGGCAAGCCGGCTGGATCTCGGTATGGCGGAACTCAACCGGGTGCTGGGAGGCGGACTGGTACCCGGTTCGCTGGTACTTTTGGCGGGAGACCCGGGTATCGGTAAGTCGACCTTACTGCTGCAAGCCGCTTCACGGGCAGCCGCCTCGGGCGAAGAGGTCTGGTACATCACCGGGGAAGAGTCGGCGGAGCAGGTGAAACTCAGGGCTGTCCGGACGGGCTGCGAAGCTTCCGCGAATCTGTGGCTTTGGGCGCAGACCGATCTGGAAGACATTCTGACACAGGCGCAGGGCCGGCAGCCGGGGCTGGTGATCGTGGATTCCATCCAGACCATGTATGCGCCGGATCTGGATTCCACGCCGGGCAGTACTGTGCAAATCCGGGAATGCGCCGCCCGTCTGGGCGCCGTAGCAAAGGCGAACCATCTGCCGATGATTCTGGTAGGGCATGTGACCAAGGACGGCGGCATAGCCGGGCCCATGATTCTGGAGCATATGGTGGATACGGTG
>WRNN01000063.1 GCA_009776595.1 Clostridiales bacterium | reverse complement strand
AGCTTTCTTCGTGTCCTGGCGTGAAGTTCTATTTGCATATCAGAAAAGGAAATGGTATGATTATGCTGTTCTTCCCCCGAAAACCCAATATGTATACGGGTTTTCTTTCCGTAAATACAAAGCGGAGGATAGAGACACAGAATTTGGATACGATTCACAGCATACTCAATTTCATAAAAACAGCATGCCGCGTTCTCTTGATTCTCTGTATCCTGCTTAGTATTTCTATGGCGGCTGGCGGCTGCGGCGGCAGCCTGTCCAGGCAGGATCCCATCGCGAATGTGGAACCGGAGAATCAGCCCCTTCGTTTGGAAAGCGCAGAGCTGAGACCGATTATCCATGGCAGCGAGATATCCGGCAGCCGTTACCCATTAGAGGAAGGGTCTATTCATGCTGTAGCCAACGGCTTTTCGCTGGATCTTGTCTTTAGCGACAGCCTCGATCCTGAGCAGATCAGCAGCGCCGTCCAAATCATCGGTCTGTCTGAGGTGGTATTCAGCGCAGTGCAGCCTGAACCTTCCGTCACCGGCAACGACCGTATCATCCAAATCTATGCGCCCGAAATTGAAGCGGGAACCTATCAATTGATCATTGCCGCCGGTCTGACCGGCAGCCGTTCCCTTCCCTTGGAAGAGCTGATTTCTCTGTCCCTGGAGCTTAGCCCTCAGACGGAAGGGGAGTTTTTCCTGTTGGATTCCAGCGGATATCCCCGTCCTATCAGTTATGAAGAATGCCGATACGGCCTGGCCTTGTCGGACACCGCAAAAACCTTCCTCATTCACTTTAACCAGGAAGTCAACCGCCTGTCTGTAGAGGACTCTCTCCTGGCCGGCTTGAAGGAGCAACCTGTCATTGCGGCATTTTCCTGGCAAACACCGCAGCAGCTCCGGGTAAACCTGACCCAGCTTCAGACCGGAATGAACTACAATCTTCTTCTCGAATCGGGTATCGACAATAGGGGAAACAGCATACTCGGCTCTTGTGTATTTCGTACGGGCAAAGCCTCCAACGTAGGCGTCATCCAGTTGGAAACGAACGACATGACCATGATCTATCAATTCAGCGAAGAGCGTTATTCCGGCATTCGTTCGCAAATCATCAATAGCCGCATACTATTGCAAGCGGGCAGCAGCCTGACCTGGAGCTTCGGACTGGGCGCCAGGCAATTATTCTCCCTGCCTTCGCTTCGTTACGACCTGGCATTGCCTCAAAGCTACAGAGAGCCGGTATGGCTGGACTACGATCACTTATTCGGCTATAATGCCTCGGATAGATCGCTTCTCGTCGTATCCGTGACCGAGGGTACCGCGGAGCCGGTTTATACTTTACCGGATCGCCCTCTTGAATGCCGTTTGTCTCCCAACGGCCGGCTTTTGGCAGTGACGGTCAGAAACCCGAAAGAAGACCGGCAAGTCGACCTGCTGCTGATTGACGTACAGCAAAAAGCCTTTATCCACCAGGTTAGCGAATTTGCCAGGCCTTACACCACGCCGACGGGCTTTATTACCATTAATCTGACTTGGAGCGGGAATGACGCGCTGATCTATGTGGACAATGACGATATCTCACGGGTTTATCTTTCCCCTGACGGCAAAGTCATGGAAAGGGTCAATACCATCGAAAGAGACAGCCGTATCATGGACTATCTGCAGGAGCAAAACCTCCTGCTATACAGACCGGCCAGAAGCGGCGCCGACTCGCTTTATCTGATGCAGGATAATAAAAGCAGGCGATTGAAGGACATCTTCCCTGACGAGAGTGACTTCTACTGTGTACTGGTTGACGAGGACACCATCCTGTATCAGATGGGAGACGAGATTTACCGCTACGCCATAAACGAACAGACTTCCGAGTTGATCGGAAGCGGTTTGCTCCTGGGCGTATCTTCCGCCAGAGACAGAGCATACTATATGATTAATGCGGAAGACTATAGCCGTGCGGCGCCCTGATTGACGCTGCGCGTATAGCTGACCTGCATCAGGATCAATCCGCAGGGGGGAAGNGTGACNCCTGTCAGGCGCCGGTCGCCCAAGCCGATCAGAACCGGGATGTCTTCCTGNCGCCTTTTTCCGGCGCCGACTTCCAGCAGCGTACCGGCGATAATGCGCACCATATGCCACAGAAAGCCATTCCCCCGAACGACAAGCTTCAATAAAGGCCCTTCTTCATGCATCGTGCAGGAATAAATCTCCCTGACGCAACTCTTTACCTTTGCGCCGGAAGCGCAAAAAGCCCGGAAATCATGGCTGCCCTCAAATAGAGAGGCAGCTTCTTTCATGGCTTTCAAATCCAAACTATAGGGCACATGATACGCATAGCGCCTGTAGAAAGGGCTGGGCGTCGGATGGCGGAAAAACTGATACATATAGGTTTTCTCTTTTGCCGAAAACCTGGCGTGAAAATCCGGCATGGCGGCGCAGCTCTCGCGAATGACGATACTCTCAGGCAGATANGGCGCAAGCGCCAATTTCCACCGTTCCGGNGGGATTGTGCTTTCCGAAAAATAATGCACAACCTGNCCCCATGCGTGGACCCCGGTATCGGTGCGGCCCGAGCCTTCCACTGTCACACGCTCGCCGGTCAGNTGAAAAACGGCATTCTCCAATGACTCCTGTATCGTAGGAAAGCCGGTTCCCGCCTGGCTCTGGAACCCGAAGAAATCCGTTCCGTCATAGGCAACGGTAAGGACTATGTTTTGGCCTTTCTTTTCGATCACCATGTCTTTAACCAAAACCTGCCGGCAGCGATGCACATTACATAGCCGGCCGTTGCGATAAAGGCGCCAAAATCTCTGCCCTGATACTGCAATTGTCTGAGCCTGGTCCTGCCTTCGCCGCCCCGATAACAGCGGGCCTCCATGGCCATCGCCAGCTCGTCCGCCCGGCGAAAGGCGCTTACAAATAAAGGGATCAACAAGGGGATGAGGCTTTTTGCTTTCGTCAGCAGATTGCCGGTTTCAAAATCCGCGCCCCGGGCCATCTGCGCTTTCATGATCCGCTCTGTCTCTTCGATCAGGGTGGGGATAAAGCGCAGCGCGATCGTCATCATCATCGCCAATTCATGGGCCATGGGAATGAAACAGCGCTTCATAATCCTCTCAAGGCCGTCCGTCAGCATGATGGGCGTTGTGGTTAAAGTGAGCAGTGAGGTAACATTCAGCAGCAGCACCAGGCGAAACGCCATGAAAGCGCCCCTTGCCACACCGGCGTTTGTGATTTTCAGAAACCGCCATTGCCAGAGTATGTCGCCTTCGCTCACCATAAAAAAGTTGAGAACCATGGTCAGGGTCAGAAGAAGCCACATGGGCTTTAAGCCTTTGCCCAGAACCTTGACAGGGACGCCGGATCCTGCGATCACCAGTACCGTAAACACTGCCAGAAAGCCAAAACCGGGCGGCTCTTTGACCATAAAAAGGCCCACCATATACGCAAACAGGCAGATCAGTTTGGTCCGGGGATCCAGAAGGTGCAGAAAAGATTGCCCGGGATAGTATTGACCGATGGTAATATCTTTAAGCATGGTCCAGTACCCTTATGATCTCTTCCTGCCCTTCCTCAGCGGAAAGCACGTTCTGACGCACATTCAGACCTTTTTCTTTCAACAGCATCATCAGCTTCATCACCGCCGGCACATCCAGCCCCATATCCGCCAATTCTTTTGCTTTACTGAATACCTGCCTGACCTGATCGTCATATACGACGGCGCCTTCATGGATCACAATCAGACGTTTTGCTAAACGCGCCACGTCGTCCATACTATGACTCACCAATACAATGGCCAGGCCCTTTTCGTTCAATCGCTTCAGCTGATCCAGGATCTCTTCCCGGCCCCCCGGGTCGAGTCCTGCGCAAGGTTCGTCCAGGATCAGATACTTTGGCTGCATGGCAAGCACACCGGCAATGGCGACGCGGCGCTTTTCTCCTCCGGACAGCCCAAAGGGGGAGGCGTCTTTAAACTTATTATACTCCAGATCCACCATTTTCATCGCCCAACGGACTCTCCGCTGAATTTCCGCGTCTTCCAGGCCCAGCGTTTTGGGGCCGAAGGCTATATCCAACGCGACGTTTTCTTCAAAGAGCTGCTGCTCCGGGTATTGGAAGACCAGGCCGACCTTGCGCCGTATTTCTTTTAAATCCTTTCCCTTTGGCAATACAGGCATACCGTCTACTGTCACTTGCCCGGCAAGCGGAAATAAAAGACCGTTGCAATGCTGGATCAGCGTCGATTTTCCGCTTCCGGTATGACCGATAAGCCCTACAAATTGCCCGCTTCTAATGTTAATACTCACATCGTGTAAGGCAGGCGCCGCGAAAGGGGTACCGGGTTGATAGGTAAAGGATACATGCTCCAGCACTATGGGCATAACTCCACCGCCAATTCTTCGATGGTCAGTATGGATTCGGGCAGGATAAAGCCTTGCTTCCGGAGCCTGTAGGCCATTTCCACAGCCAGAGGCACATCCAGGCGCAAACGTTTGAGTTCTTCCACTTGATTGAAGATCTCCACCGGCGCGCCGTCCATCGTAATCCTGCCTTCTTCCATAACCACGACACGCTGTGCCGTCACCGCTTCCTCCATCATGTGCGTGATATAGATGACAGTGATACGCTCCTCCCGGTTAAGCTTGTGTACGGCGTTCATGACTTCACTGCGGCCTCTCGGATCCAGCATTGCTGTAGGTTCATCCAATACAAGCACTTTTGGCCGCATAGCCATGATCCCGGCTATAGCAACCCGCTGCTTCTGCCCGCCGGAAAGTAAATGTACNGCCTTATCCTTATAGTCCTCCATGCCGACAGTCATCAGCGCTTCGTCTACCTGCCTGCGAATCAGGGAGGGCTCCATGCCCAGGTTTTCCGGCCCGAAAGCAGTATCCTCTTCAACAGAAGTCGCGATAAGCTGATTGTCCGGATTTTGAAACACCATGCCAACCTGTTGCCTNAAGCTCCAAAACTCCGACGNATTCTTGCTGTTCAGGCCATTGACTGTCACATCGCCGGATGTGGGCAGCAAAAGCCCGTTCATGTGCATTGCCAACGTGGATTTACCGGAACCGTTATGGCCAACGATCGCCAGAAACTGGCCTTCCGGCACAAATAAATCGACGCCGCGCAATGCTTCTGTTTTTTCATCATATTGATAATGCAGATTCTTGATTTCAATCAATCCAAACTCTCCCGATCCTGCCTGCTATCTGAGGCAGGCAACCAAAGTGCTCCGGGTCCCCCGTACAGCGATGGGCTGCGGAGCGGAGCACCGCATTGCATGAACCATATTTTATCACCCAAAGCATAGAAAAAGCAAGCCGCCCGAAAAGAGGAGCAGCTTGCCTTCAATGCGACCCTGGATGCGAAGCGAAGTTGCCGTTCAGTGCCGGCTACGGTGGCGCCGGCACATTTGTCCGGCTACCGGCTTCCCGGCTGAACCGGATATGCCATTACACTAAACCTGCCCCGGCGAAGAGCGGCGCTGACGTCCTTGTCGTTGAGAAGCGCATTCGGAACAAAAATGTCGATGGCGTTGCCATGGATCAACCGGCCGCGATCCTGTACGGTAAATACGCCGTCTTCACAAATCATGTTAAGCTCGGGGATATAGTATTGCGTACCGAAAGGTATGCTGCTGTCCGCGGCAATACTGCCTGCTACAGCTTGATACCCTGAAGCAGTGTATGTCGTGTTTCTTGACGAATAATAAAAGGTGACGATCAATTCCAATGGTTCCGCGGGCGCTTCGGCTATTTCTGCTTCTTCTGCAGAAAGCCGGGCAAGTATACGCTTATTGATGCTGTTCATAGGCTGAATCAGGCTCCCCGGATCGACCCATGGGCTGGAGAGTAATACGGTATCGCTATCGTTATTCCAGCGGATTTCCAACCCCAGTATCTCGCAAAGGAAGCGAAGCGGTACATAGATATGCCCGTGCAACTCAAAGGGCGTCAAGGGAAACACCCAGCTTTCGCCGCCGCAGACAAGCCGGCCGGAATCCAGATCTATCTGATAAACCCGATCATACTTAATCAGTTGCCTTGTGCCATCCAAGCCGATTTCCAGGCCGCAGCCCGCGATCAAGCGAAAATGTTCCAGCGGGATCATCAGGCAGTCGTCTATGCTCTCCGAGGGTACGCAAAGAAGCGGTTCTGTGTTATTCATCAGAATGTGGCTGCAGCTTCTATTGGGTTCTCCGCATTCCCAGCCTGTCTCCGACAGCGGCTTTCGGGCGCGCGTTTCGTCTGTGTGTAAGAGAACAGCGTCAGAAGAAGGATCCTGAGCCGTATCCAGTTCTTCCGCGATCAGTATGCCCGCACAGATGATAAACACAATCAACAGGCAGGACATCATGATCATAGCGGGCAAGCCACGCCCGGGCGCTCCGCTTCTCTCGCTCGAATATAGTTTTGACATGAGAATCTCTCCTATACTTTCGTTTGAAAAGTCAGATTATATAATCAAGACATGACTATAGCACAAAGGGAACCAAAAAGCAAATTGTTTTCTTAAGGCGTGTGAAAACACCGTGACCGGNAAGCTTGTGCTAAACTCTGCCTATTATTGCACGTTTTGCCCAAAAGCGCAATACACGTTTACGTGGCGAATATTAGCCATATTACGTGTAAANCAGGCCATTTCACCATTTTTTTATGCTATTTATTTTCAACCGTCAGGATACTGTACTTTCAGGTAATCTGCTATACAGGCGTCGTATTCCGCCGTGTAGCGAAAGGCTTTGGCAGCCAACTTCCCCCTTATTTCCCCGGAAATACCGCCCCGCTCCCTCAACTCTGCGAGGATCACGCGATAGTCCGCCGGATCGACGACGACGGCGACNCTTTCATGGTTTTTAGCCGCTGCCCGTATCATGGCGGGTCCGCCGATGTCAATCATTTCGATGGCTTCCNCCCGGCTGACGTTCTCTCCGGCGATGGTCTCCCGGAAGGGATACAAGTTCACAACGACCAGGTCGATCAAACCTATCCCCAACTCCTCCGCCTGCCGCAGGTGGGAAGGAATGGCGCGGGCCAGTATCCCGCCGTGGATCTTCGGGTGAAGCGTCTTTACCCGGCCATCCATGATCTCCGGAAAGCCGGTCACCGCCGACACCTGAACTACCGGCAAACCGGCCCTTTCCAAGCTTTGAAAAGTACCGCCTGTAGAAAGGATCTCCCAACCCAAATCCGTCAGCCCGCGGCAAAACTCCTCCAGGCCGCTTTTGTCGGATACGCTCGCTAAAGCCCTTTTGGTCATCCCCTGCCGCCCCCTTCCTCCTCATCGTCCGGCAACACCCTGACAATCCTGCCATTTCGCTGTACTTTTCCCCGGGCCAGCCATGCGAGGACTTCCGGATATAGCTTATGCTCTTCCACAAGGATCCTCGCCGATAAACGCTCTTCATCATCCGATTCCATAACCGGAACAGGCCTTTGGGCGATGATCGGTCCGCTATCCATACCCCCGTCCACGAAATGCACCGTGCATCCGCTGTACTTGACCCCGTATGTCAAAGCGTCTTTCTGCGCGGTCATCCCGGGGAATGCGGGGAGCAGGGCCGGAT
>WRNN01000062.1 GCA_009776595.1 Clostridiales bacterium | reverse complement strand
GCATCATTCCATGTCTGATTCTTGCCGGCGCCATAGTATGCGCCGCTGCCCACGGGGCCTTCTTTACCCAGGCGGGGATGGTTATTCCCTGACGATCTAACAAATATTTCCAGGAATGTGATGGG
This sequence comes from Clostridiales bacterium, assembly GCA_009776595.1. Lineage (GTDB taxonomy): Bacteria > Bacillota > Peptococcia > DRI-13 > UBA5745 > WRMS01. The sequence goes on along the minus strand of WRNN01000062.1, from coordinate 7,437 downwards.
GTCGTTATAGTCGGCGATCCAGCCCAGGCGGGACATGGTAAAGTCGCCTTCGGTAAGCGCGGTCGTGATCACGGCCCAGGTTCGCTGGTCCACCGTTGTCGAGATCCCGTAATCGTTCCAGATATCCTGTACGGCGGCGCAGATGGCCAGGTTCCTGCTGGTGGGATTGATGGAGTACTCAAATACGGGGAAATTGCCGAATTTGCCGGTGGCCTCGTCATAGTCATACCACTGGCGGAGGATGTTCACGGCTTCCTCACAGTTGGCATCATAATCGGCGACGCCGGTTTTCCACCAGGACTCGGCCCTACTGCGGAACTCCGTACCTGTGCCGTCGTCCATACCGTTTGGCACAAAGCCGTCCGCGGGAAGCTCGCCGGCCTGGGTCACTTCCTCGATGATAAAGTTGCGATCGATGAGCAGACCCAGTGCGCGGCGAACCTGGGCATTCTGCTCAGGGGTCCAGCCGGCCCAGTCGGCGGCGGATTTTCCGGCGCTGGTCAGGCCGGGTTTGAAACTGTATTCCACATTGAACTCCAGATAGTAGGTACCGATATAGTCGCCGATAAAGAAATCCCGATTGAGGCGGGTTTCCTTCAGGATGGGGATTTGGGCGACAGGGATGTTTCGCATGAACTGATAGGTGCCGTTCTCGAAGTTCGCGAACATGGCGTCGTTGTCATCGGAAAGGGCGAAGGTGAGGGAGTCCAGTTTCATTTCCCCCGCATTCCAATAGTTACCGTTCGGTTCAAAGCGAATATAGGAGCCCACGACCCATTCCGTCATTTTAAACGCGCCGTTTGATATATAGGAATTGACTTTGGTCGCCCAGGCGTCCGGATCCGCTTCCACAATATCCCTGCGCACGGGAAAATAGGTGGGGAAAGCAAGAAGCTGGTTGAAGTAGACACAATACGCGGAGGTGACGATGGTTACGGTGCGGGCGTCGTCGTCGGCGGAGATATTCAGGTTGGGATTCTCCGGGTCATAGCCGTCGATCACATCAAAGATATATTGATAATCCGCCAGGGTAGCGGGATCTACCGCTCTGTTCCAGGCATAGACGAAATCGGAAGCCTTGAGTTCCGCGCCATCGGACCATTTCAAGCCGGGTTTAAGCGTAACTACATACTGGTATTTGCCCCCTGCCATCTCCACGGGATCGACGACCGCTTCGGCGCAGTCCGCTACGACAATCTGCCTGCCGCTTGCGTCAAAGCTCCAGGCGTATAAGCCTGAGAATGCGTTCTGCAGGATCGTGGCGCCGTCCACGGAAGAGTTCCTGGCCGGATCGATGGTTTCCGGGTCGGAAGCAATGCAGACCATAATGTCGCTGCCGGCGGCGGTAAGCTGTCCCGGCGCCGCAGGCGTAGTGGCGGGAGGCGTTCCGCCGGATGCGGGGGGCGTGGCTGCCGGCTGCTGCGAGTTTCCGCCTGATCCGCAGCCTGCGAGGAGCGACACGAATAAGAGAAGTGCTAAAATGACGGCTGTTCGTTTTTTCATCATAGAGTATTCCTCCTTTAGAATAATCTCTTCTTAATTGTTTGGTAGGTTCAGATCGATCAAATATGCCAACAAGCGGCCTGACGGCCCGCGCCGTAGTCGCTGAGCGGAGGCGCCTCTTCCGCGCAGCGGGAGCTGGCTAACGGGCAGCGGGTCCGAAAATTACAGCCTCCCGGCAAATCCATCGGACTCGGGACGTCCCCTTCCAGGACGATACGCGTCCTGGAGCGTTCTTTATGCGGGTCCGGTATCGGCACGGCGGAAAGCAGCGACTTCGTATAGGGGTGCATGGGCGAATCGCAGAGTTCCGCGGCAGGCGCGGACTCCACGACTTTGCCGAGATACATCACCATGATGCGCTTGGAGATGTGCCGGACTACATGCAGATTATGGGCGATAAACAGGTAGGCCAGGCCAAGTTCAGCCTGAAGGTCCTCAAACATATTGATGATTTGCGCCTGAATGGACACATCCAGGGCGGAAACCGGTTCATCGCAGACGATGAACTTGGGCCCCATGGCCAGCGCGCGGGCGATACCGATACGCTGTCGCTGCCCGCCGGAAAACTCATGGATATACCGGCCCGCGTGTTCGTGGGGCAATTCTACAGCGTCCAGCAGTTCCCTAACCCTAAGGGACCTTTCCTGCCGGGTACTGACCATCCGGTGTATATCCAGCGGCTCCGCGATGATGTCTTCTACCGTCATACGGGGGTTAAGGGAGGAATAGGGATCCTGAAAAACGATAGAGGCTTTCTTGCGCATTTCCCGGATCGATTCCTCTGATTGGATCTCTTTTCCGTCAAAGTGGATCCTGCCTCCCGTAGGCTTATATAAATGCAGCAGCGTTCTGCCTACGGTGGTTTTACCGCAGCCCGACTCTCCCACCAGTCCGAGGGTCTCTCCGGAACGAATGCTGAAAGATACGCCATCCACAGCCCGAATGGTTTTGCTTTTCAAAAAACCTGTCGGGATAAGGAAATGCTGCTTTAAGTCCTCCACCTGGAGTAAGCCTGCCGCCTGTCCGTTTGTCATCCCCTTGTCTCCTCATTGCTATATCCCTGCAACCCTTCCTCTTCCAGCAAAGCTTTTACATTCTGCCAGCAGGAAGCGTAATGGCCTTCGCTTATCCCGTACTCTTCCGGCGCTTCGCGGATACAAATTTTCATCGCTTGATCACAGCGGGGCAGGAAAGCGCAGCCGGCGGGCAGCATAAGCATATCCACAGGCGTACCCGCTATGGGGATCAAGCGTTCTTTCTCATTATCCCTGCCAATGCTGGGCAAGGAGCGAAGCAAACCTTTGGTGTATTCATGCTTCGGGTTATAAAAGATATCTTCCGCGCTGCCCCGCTCGATAATCTTTCCCGCGTACATGACGAGAACCTTATCGCACATACCGGCTACGACGCCGAGGTCATGGGTGATCAGGATGATCGCCAGCCCGAGCTGTTGCTGGAGCGCCTTCATCAGCTCAAGGATTTGGGCTTGAATGGTGACGTCCAGGGCGGTGGTCGGTTCGTCGGCGATGAGAATATTGGGCTCGCAAGCCAGCGCCATGGCAATCATTACCCGCTGCCGCATACCGCCGGACAGTTCGTGGGGATACTGCCTGACGCGCTTATCGGGATCATTGATCCCGACCAAACGGATCATTTCCACCGCGCGCTTGCGGGATTCGGCTTTGTCCCGCTTAGTATGAAGCATAATCGCCTCTTCCAGCTGATTGCCAACCGTGTATACCGGATTCAGCGAAGTCATCGGATCCTGAAAGATCATGCTGATTCTATTGCCTCGTATGGAAGAGATGGTTTTGTCCGTACAGCCGACCAGTTCTTCGCCGCCATACTTGATGCTGCCCCCGATAATTTTGCCCGGATGCGTCAGGATCTGCATGATGGAGTAGGCGGTAACGCTTTTGCCTGAACCGGATTCGCCGACGATACCGATGGTTTCGCCTTCTTCCAGGCTGAAACTCAGGTCGTTGACGGCCCTTACTTCCCCAGTCGGCGTAAAGAAGGAGGTGGATAAATGACGGACTTCCAGCAAACTCATTTTCCCGCCTCCTTCAGTCTGGGATCAAATGCATCCCGCAATCCGGTACCCAGCAGATTCAGGGAAAGGATAATCATAAAAATAGAAAGCACGGGAATCAGCAGCAGATAGGGGCGCGTAGTTAAAAAGCCCCTTGCTTCCGAAGCCAGCGAACCCAGGCTTGGCATGGGTATGGATACGCCGAGGCCCAGGAAGCTGAGAAAGCTCTCTGTAAATATAGCGGAGGGGATCTGCAGCGCCGCGGATATAAAGATGACCGAAATCGAGTTGGGGATCATATGCTTTCGGATGATATGGGCCGGACCGGCGCCCATCGCCTCCGAGGCCAGGATGAACTCCTGACTCTTGAGCGAGAGTACCTGGCCCCTGACCAGCCGGGCCATACCGACCCAATACAGCATGCCGAAAACGATAAAAATACTCACCAGGCCCGGACCGAGCTTGGCGATGCCGGAACCTGCCAGGGGACCGTTCGTCAATATATCTTTGACAGAAACGCTGAGCAGAATAATCACCAGCATATCCGGCAGCGAGTAGATCAGATCGACAATGCGCATCATAATCAGGTCTACTTTGCCTCCCAGATAGCCGGAAATGGCGCCGAAAGTCACGCCGATCAGCACGACGATCAGCGCCGCGACAAAACCGACCATTAAAGAAATCCGCGTGCCGTAAACGACCCTTGCCGCGTAGTCCCTGCCCAGATCGTCTGTGCCAAGGATATGCGGGAACACCTTTTCTCCGGCGTCAAGCAGCGCCTGTTCCTTGGGACTGTATTCAAAAGGGCTGAGAAACTTGGTGGAATTGGAGTTGCGGCTGGCGCTGGTCGTATAGTAGTCATAAGGAAAAAAGGGCGGGACGGCAAAAGCGATCAGCGTGATCAAAAACAGAACGATCAAGCAGGACATGGATACTTTATCCCTGCGAAGCTTACGCAGCCCGTCCTTGAAGAAAGAACTGGATTCGCGCATACGGCTCTGCATTTGTTTTTCTTCGCCGGTAGCCGGTTCGAAAACAGACAGATCCGTATGTAAGGAGAAGAATTTTTTTGCCTCGAAGTTTTCCACGGCGTAAGTACCTCAATTGAAGAAGGGCAAAGCCCGCTCAAGACAAGTCGACGCGTTTGTCGACGATGGTATACAGAATATCACAGATAAAGTTGAGAGAAATCATGACGATGGAAAGGAGGACCGTAGTACCCATGATCATGGTATAATCGCTGTTTTGGATGCTGTTTACGAAGTATTTGCCAAGTCCAGCCATGGAAAAGATTTGCTCTACGACAAAGCTGCCGCAGACGATATACGCAATCATCGGGCCCGCATAGGTAATGACCGGCGTCAGCGCGTTTCGCAGCGCATGTTTAAAAATGACGATATACCGGTCCAGCCCTTTGGCATANGCCGTGCGGATGTAGTCCTGCCCCAAAACGTCCAGCATCGAGGATCTGGTAAGCCTTGTGACATAGGCGGTAGGATATAAGGCGAGGGCGATCGTGGGCATGATCGAACCCATGGGGATATCGCCGCGGGTGGGCAATATCGGCCACCAGACGCCAAAAACCCACAGCATCATCAGCGCCATCACAAANGANGGCACCGCTACAAGCGCCGTCGTCATTACCTGGATGACTTTATCCCCCATCGTATCCCGTCCGAGCGCCGCCAGCGAACCCAGCAGAATCCCGACAAACAAAGCTATACCCGCGGCAGTTAAACCCAGACGGGCAGACGTTTTCAGCCCTGTCTGCAACAGGCTGAGAACGGTGTTCCCCTGATAGTAGATCGAATCGCCAAAATCAAATCGCATGATATTGGCCAAATAGTTGATAAACTGCCGGCCAAGCGGCTTATCCAGGCCATATTTTGCTTCGAGAGCGGCTTTTACAGCCGGCGGAAGCGCTTTTTCTTTGTTAAACGGACTGCTGGGCACCGCGTGCATAACGACGAAAGTGAGNGCTATTATTATAAAAATAGTAATGATTGCTAGTATTAACCGCTTTCCCATATAGCGGAACATTTTTGAACTCATGCCATATCCTCCCGAATGAAGCTGAGGAATCTGAGCGTTACGGAAATTTGTAAAGGTGTATTTTTCATCATCTTTTTCACCATCATACTAGTTTAACGGGAGATAGTCAATGAAAAATTTGTGTTGCGCAGGTTCACAAATAGTGATATACTTCATTTGTTGTAGTCGTTGTGTTCCGTTAAGAGTGGGTCGTCCCACTCTTTCGTTTGTGAAACAGCGCACCAGTCTGCTTACCCTATGACGCTATCGCAGCCGGAAGCGGGAGAGAGAGGCGGAGGATTCTTCTGGGAGATAGACTTACAGACGCCATTGCGGAAAAGACCAGGCCTATCCTTCTGGATTTAGGCTATGACCTGGTGGATCTGGAATTTGTGAAAGAAGGCGTAAATCAATACCTCCGCTTTTTTATCGAGCATTTATCTTCCGATACGCCGGTCAGCGTGGACGACTGTCAGCGGGCAAGCGAAGCGCTATCCGACTGGCTGGATCAGACGGATCCCATACCCCTGGCTTATTTTCTGGAAGTCTCCTCTCCGGGGATAGAGCGGCGTTTGAGAAAGGATAGCGATTTTATCCGTTTTCAAAATCGCATGGTGCGGCTGCAAACGAATCGACCTGTCAACGGCGGCAAAACCCATCTCGGGCTGCTGGGGCCGGTCACAGAAGAGAGATTGATTCTCCTTCGGGACGGACAGGAATTCACGTTTAACAGAGATAACATTACTGAAATTAACTTATATTGGAAATCTGACAAGGAGGAATGATGGGGCAATGAGTAGCGAATTGCTGGCCGCGCTAAAAGATCTGGAAAGAGAAAAAGGCATTGATTTTGATGTTTTGGTGGACGCAATTGAAGCCGCTTTGATATCCGCATATAAAAAGAATTTTGGCGCTTCTCAGAATGTACGGGTCGATATCGATCATGAAAGCGGAGAATTTAAAGTGTTTACCAGGAGGGTCGTCGTCGAGACTGTCGCAGACCCCAAAGTAGAAATCAGCCTTGAAGAGGCCAGAAGGAGCCATCCGGATTATATGCCGGAGGACGTGGTTGAAAATGAAGTTACGCCGAAAGATTTCGGCAGGATCGCCGCCCAGACAGCGAAACAGGTGGTGGTACAACGTATCCGTGAAGCCGAGAGAGATATGATTTATGATAAATATTATAATCAGAAGGGGGATATCATCACCGGTATCATCCACCGCTGTGAAAACCGTTCTGTTTATATCGATATGGGGAATACGGAAGTCTGCCTCGGACCGAACGAACAGATCCCCGGAGAGAACTACGCGCCCGGTATGCGGGTAAAGGCCTATATCATTGATGTGAAAAAAACCACNAAAGGGCCGCAGATACAGGTCTCNCGATCCCATCCCGGTTTTCTTGAACGNTTGTTTGAACTGGAAGTGCCGGAAATCCAGGACGGTACGATCGAGGTAAAGTCTGTCGCCCGGGAGGCGGGATACCGGTCGAAGATCGCGGTATGGTCGGACAACGAGAATGTAGACGCCCTTGGCGCTTGTGTCGGGCCGAAAGGCATGCGGGTGCAGGCGATCGTCAATGAACTGCGCGGAGAGAAAATTGATATCATAAAGTGGAATGAAGAAGCAACCGAATTCATCGCCAGCGCGCTGAGCCCGGCAAAAGTGGTGTCCGTGGAAATCCTTGACGGGGAGAGGGGCGCGCAGGTTGTCGTACCGGACTATCAGCTGTCCCTCGCCATCGGGAAAGAAGGACAGAATGCCAGATTGGCGGCCAAGCTGACCGGCTGGAAAATCGATATAAAAAGCGAATCCCAAATCAACCAGCTCATTGAGGCTTTACGGGAAACGAACCAGGGCAGGGAAGGCTG
>WRNN01000061.1 GCA_009776595.1 Clostridiales bacterium | reverse complement strand
CCGGAAGGCATAGACAGGCGCTGGTTTATGTTTTTCATCACGGCGCTGCATCATCTGTACTGGATCTCCGGATCTCTCGCCGGCGGGCTCGTCGGGAAGGCGCTGGCCTTTAACACAAGCGGGATAGACTTTGCCTTGACCGCCCTGTTTACCGTTATATTGATCAGCCAATGGCAGGGCGCCAAAGACAGGCTGCCGAATGGAATTGGCATAGCCGGGGCGGTGCTGTGCCGGCTGCTTTTTGGACCGGAACGCTTCCTCCTCCCCGCTATGCTGTTGATCTTGCTTTCGGTAACTTGCTTGCGCAAACCCCTTGAGAGGAGACAATCGCGGTGACGGCAGTATGAGTACGCCCCAAGCTTTACTCTTCTTCGGAATCATAGCCGGCGCTACCATGCTGGTACGTTTCCTGCCATTTCTCCTTTTTCCGGAGGACAAAGAAATCCCCGGGTATGTGCGATACCTGGGGAAAGTGCTGCCCTACACCGTCATCGGTATGCTGACGGTGTATTGTCTGCGCAACACGCCGGTTCTGCGATACCCGTATGCGTTACCGGAAACGATAGCGATAGGGCTGATTATCCTGTTGCAGCTATGGAGAAAAAACATGCTCCTTTCCATCGGCGGCGGCACGCTGGTCTACATGGTTCTGATACAGCAGGTGTTTGTTTAATAGACCACTAATAGGATTTGCCCCAGATGATCATGTGTTTGGCCGGCTTTCCGCAGCAGACGCAGCGGTCGCTGATCTGCTCCTGCTCAAAGGGGATGCAGCGGCTTGTAGCGGCGGTCAGTTCCTTTATCTTGTCTTCACAAGCCTGGTCCCCGCACCACATGGCCTTGATAAAGCCGGTTTGCTGCTCCAGCAGGGAAGTAAAGTCCGCCAAATTGTCCGCGTAAAAGGTCCTGGCATCCCGATTAGCCAGGGCTTTCTCGTACATGGACTTGTGGATGTCGTCCAGAAGTGCGGGAACGGCGTCATCCAATTTGTCCATGGATACGGGCAATTTCTCGCCGGTATCTCTGCGGACAAGCAGGACCTGCCGGTTTTCGATATCCTTCGGGCCTACCTCGAGACGGATAGGAATGCCTTTCATTTCATGCTCGCTGAACTTCCAGCCGGGGGTCTTCTCCGAATCGTCCAGCTTAACCCGATAGAGATCGGACAATTTGTATTGCAGCGTATGGGCGACGTCCAGAACGCCCTCTTTATGCTGTGCGANGGGTACAATGATCAGCTGGGTTGGCGCGATCTTTGGCGGCAGTACCAGGCCGCTGTCGTCTCCGTGGGTCATGATGATACCGCCGATGAGACGGGTGGAAATGCCCCAGGAAGTCTGATAGACGTATTGAAGCTGATTGTTTTGATCAGAGAATTGGATGTCAAAGGCGCGGGCGAAACCGTCGCCGAAATTATGGCTTGTGCCGGACTGTAAAGCCTTGCCGTCGTGCATCATTGCTTCCACGGTATACGTAGTTTTCGCGCCGGCAAAACGCTCTTTGTCCGTTTTCTGCCCTTTAATCACCGGGATAGCCAGAACGTTTTCGCAAAGATCGGCATACAGGTTAAGGATGCGAAGGGTTTCCGCTTCCGCGTCCTCCGGGCTTGCGTGTGCGGTATGGCCTTCCTGCCAAAGAAATTCCACAGTACGGAGAAAAGGCCGGGTCGTCTTTTCCCAACGCACGACGGAACACCATTGGTTATACAATTTGGGCAGGTCTCTGTAGGAGTGAATGATGTGGGCGTATAGGTCGCAAAAAAGGGTTTCCGATGTAGGCCTGACGCAGAGGCGCTCTGTCAGTTCCGCGTCGCCGCCGTGGGTTACCCATGCCACTTCGGGAGCGAAGCCTTCCACGTGATCTTTTTCTTTCTGCAGTAAGCTTTCCGGAATGAACATGGGCAGATATACGTTTTCATGGCCGATGTCTTTCAGCCAGCCGTCGAAGGTACGCTGAATGTTTTCCCATATGGCGTAGCCATAGGGAAGTAAAGTTAAACAACCGCGGACTGCGGTATAATCCACTAACTCCGCTTTGGTGACAATATCCGTGTACCATTTCGCGAAATCCACATCGCGATTGGTGATCGCCTCAACCTGTGCTGTGTTTTTTGCCATAGTGGCTCCTCCTATCCTCCTTTATCAATGCTTCCATATATCCTGATCGTTGATCAAGGCATGGATATCGGCGATCATGGCGGGACCGGCTTCCTCTGCCGCCGCGCTAACCGCTTCATGGACGGCTTGCGCGCGGAAAGGGACGCCTCTCAGGTTGTCCGCAAATAGGCCCATGACCTCCGCGTCCATCGCATCGGAAAAAATCCGGACGTCGGCGATGGATTCTCCCCGGATACGAAAGAGGAACTCTACCTCACCCCAGGAAAATCTTCTTCCGAAGGAATAGTCCGCCTGCATACGCTCCCCGTACAACCATTCGGCGGAAGCATACTTCTCCCGCAAAACAGAGATCTCTTCCTGTTTCAGTTCGCGTATATCAAGGGGAATCGCTGCCCTGCCGTATATCTCCTCAAACGCCCGGAGAAGGGACAGGCGGACAGAAGGGATATCGATAGCCGGATTCAATTCCTTCAGGTTAATCACGCGGCTCCTGACCGACTCCACACTGTGGCTGCGGAGCTTATCCGCAGAAACTTGCAAATACGCGTTCATTTTGGACATATCCACGTCGACGAGGATTGTGCCGTGATGATAACAGCGCTCCTTATGCTGATAAAACGCATTTCCGGAAAATTTGCGTTCGTTTATGCTGATATCGTTCCTTCCGCTTTTTTCGGCATAAATGCCATAATCTTCCAAAGCCCTAAGGATAACGGAAAGCTGGCGCGCAACGTCAAAATCCGCTTCGTTTGCTAAAAAGGTGAAGTTCAGGTTGCCCAGGTCATGATAAACGCTGCCGCCNCCGCTGAGCCGTCTGGCNAGAAATCCGCCGTCGGCATGCAGTTTGTCGGTCCGGCATTCTTTATAGGCGTTCTGATTCCGTCCGATGACGACGGTTTTTGCGTTTTGCCACAAATAGAAGATGCATTCATCCGGGAGAAGCCCGTTTAACAAGTATTCTTCCACAGCCAGATTGAGATAGGGGTCGGTACTGCCGGTGACCAGCGTTTTCGTTTGATGGATCATGCCGGGCACGCAATCAGGAAGAAAAAGAATGCCGCAGAATCGGATTTCTTGCCGCCCTCACTTCATCCGGACGCCCTATGGCTGCCTTGACCGGCGCTTCATGCAGGAGAGAGGGATTCGAGAAAGCAAGGTCGTAGATCTCCCGATAGACCTGCACTGCGGCGTCAATGGTGGACTTTGATTCGGTTTCCGTAGGTTCCACCATCAGCGCTTCATGTACGTTCAGCGGGAAGTAGACCGTAGGCGGATGCATGCCATGATCCATTAACGCTTTCGCCACATCCATTGCGGAGACGCCGGTACGTTTCTTCAGGCTTTCCGCAGAAAGCACAAACTCATGCATACATCTTCCCGGATAGGCCACGGTATACAGATCTTCCAGGCTTTTCATCATATAGTTCGCGTTGAGCACCGCGTTTTGGGCCGCATAGGGAATACCCTCTTTCCCCAGCGTCAGGATATAGGTGAGCGCCTTGATCATCACAAGAAAATGACCATAGAAAGCCTTCACTCTGCCGATGCTGTTTTCGGAATCACAGCAGAAACGCAGGCTGCCCTGCTCTTCGATAATCCGCGGTAAGGGCAGGAACTCCGATAAAAAGGCTTTGCATCCCACCGGTCCGGAACCCGGGCCGCCGCCGCCATGGGGCGTAGAAAAGGTCTTATGCAAATTGAGATGCACAATATCGAAACCGGTATCGCCGGGACGAACAATGCCCATCACCGGGTTAAGATTTGCACCGTCATAATACAACAGCCCGCCGGCGTCGTGCACGGTCTTGGCTATCTCGACGATATCTTTCTCAAAAAGCCCCAAAGTGCTGGGGTTGGTAAGCATGAGGCCCGCTGTGTTTTCTCCCAAAACCGCCTTGAGCGCGTCCAGATCCACGAGGCCGTCCGCCTTGGAGGGGATGGCGACAGTCTTGAAAGCGCCCATCGAAGCGCTTGCGGGATTGGTACCGTGAGAGGTATCCGGAACGATCAGCTCGACCCGCTTGCTGTCCCCGCGGGAATCGTGGTATTTCTTAATGAGCTGCAGTCCGGTAAATTCACCGTGGGCGCCGGCGGCAGGCTGAAATGTCAGGCTGTCCATACCGGTGATTTCACATAATAGTTTTTCCGCAAGCGCCATGGCCTCCAGGCAGCCCTGTACGGTATAGGCAGGCTGCAGGGGGTGGATTTCCGCAAAGCCGGGAAGCGAGGCGCATTCTTCGTTAATTTTGGGGTTGTACTTCATCGTGCAGGAACCCAGGGGATAAAAGCCGCGGTTTACGCCGAAGGCATTGGATTCAAGCTCGCTGTAATGCCTGGACAGTTCCCCTTCCGTCAGTTCGGGGAAATGGAGATCCAGTTTTCTCTGATACTGCTCCGGCAACGCATAGGCGTCGACGTCATTCGGCGGGAGCAGCGTGCAGGCGGTTCCTTTTATACTTCTTTCGAATACCAGTTTCATATTTATGCCTCCCCCTTCAGCAATGCCGTAAGCCGGTCAATTTCTGATTTCGTGTTCAGTTCGGTACAGCACCACAGGATGCAGCCTTCGTATTTACCTTCCAGTAAATATCCGCCCAGGATCCCTTTTTCTTCGAGCTTCTTCAGGATTGTTTCTGCGGAAGAGGGGCAGGCGGTAACGAATTCATGGAAGAACTCTCCGGAGAACTGCAGGGAAAAACCGGGAACCGAACTGATCTGCTTTGCGGCATAATGCGCTTTGGACAAGCATTGTTTCGCGACCTCCCGGAAGCCGGAAGGCCCCATGGTACTCATATACGACGCGGCGGTCATGGCGCAAAGCGCCTGGTTGGAACAGATGCTGGAAGAAGCTTTTTCCCGCCGGATATGTTGTTCCCTGGCTTGCAGCGTGAGTACGAAACAGCGATCCCCTTTAGTATCGAGGGTTTGCCCCACAATCCTTCCGGGCAGCTTTCGGGCCATGTCCTGTACGCAGGCCATAAAGCCGAGATACGGGCCGCCAAAGCCCAGTTTCAAGCCCAGAGGCTGGCCTTCGCCCACCGCGATATCCGCACCGCATTCCCGGGGCGTCTTGCCGATGGCGGCATAAACCGGATTGACGCAGAGGATAAACTTTGCGCCGGCAGCTTTAACGACGTTGGACATCTCGTCCGTATCTTCCAGGAGCCCGAAGAAATTCGGCTGCTGCGTGAGGAAACAGGCGCTTTGGCTGTTAAGCGCTGTACGCAGAAAATCGATATCCGTCCGCCCGTCCTTCTCGGGGACGACGACCAGTTCCCGGTTTGACGCATAGCAATAGGTTTTCACCACATCCAGATAATCCGGATGAACGGCGGCCGAGAGATAGACGGTCGCCCGTTTTTTGTCTACGCACATGGCGACGGCTTCCGCGCAGGCGACGGCGCCGTCATAAACGGAGGCGTTGGAGGCGTCCATACCCGTTAGCTCGCAGATCATCGTCTGATATTCAAAGATGGACTGGAGGACGCCCTGGCTGATTTCCGGCTGATAGGGCGTATAGGCGGTTACAAAGGTCTCCTTGGAGGAGACGGCTTTCACGAGCGCGGGGATATAATGCCGATACGCGCCGGCCCCGCGAAAAATAGTACGAAAGACAGTGTTTCTCTCCGCCATTTCTTCCATTTGCCGGCGGACTTCCAGTTCGCTTTTTCCCGCGGGGATACGCAGTTCGCCTTTTACCCTGACTTCATCGGGAATCGCATCGAACAGATCTTCCAGCGCCTGCAAACCCAGCGCTTCGAGCATTTGCTTCTGCTCGACTGTGGAATTGGGTACGTAGGTCCCCATTATTGCTCCTCCTCTTCGCAGAAACGATCATATTCCTCCGCGGTCATCAGATCGTCTTTTGCGCTGATATGGCCAATCTTAATTATCCAGGAACCATAGGGGTCCTCATTAATCACGCTCGGCTCTTCTTCGACCTTCTCATTTATTTCAAGAATGGTTCCGGAAACCGGGCTGCAGATATCGGCGACGGCTTTCACCGATTCAATATCCGCATAGGGCTCGCCGCAGGTGACTTCATCGCCTTCAGAAGGCATGTTGATAAAAACAATATCGCTGAGAGCTTTCTGCGCGAAATCTGTGATCCCGCTGATCGCAGTTTCCTCATCCAGAAACTGAACCCATTCATGTGTTTTGGCATAGGAATAGTTTTTTGGCGTGGTCATGGTAATCTCCCTTCATTGTTTCTATTTTGATCAGGACAGGCGTGTTCTTTTATAAAAAGGCGTTTTAACGAGTTCTCCCTCAACCTCCCTTCCTCTTACCTGGAAAAGAACCTTTCTACCGACTTCGGCGAAATCCTTCTCGATGTAGCCCATGGCGATCGGGTAACCAAAATAAGGCGCGTGGGTCCCTGAGGTAGACATGCCTATCTGTCTGCCGTCGAGAAACATTTCGCAATGCTCCCGGACAATGCCCTTACCGGTTATTTTAAACCCGGCCAGGGTCATCGGGCTGTCCTGTCTTCTGAGCAGGGCTGCTTTGCCAAGGAAGTCTTCTTTGTCCAATTTCACGCTAAAATGAAGATTCGCCTCGAGGGGCGTGACGTCGTCGTTGAGCTCGTGCCCGTAGAGGCACATGGAGGCTTCCAGACGCAGCGTGTCTCTGGCGCCAAGGCCGCAGGGCGCGGCGCCTGCGCCGACAAGGGCCTCCCAGAGCTCCGCCGCTTTGCCGGGATCGGCGTAGAGTTCATAACCCAGTTCTCCGGTATAGCCGGTTTGGCTGACAATGCAGGGGAATCCGGCGATCTCGGTTTCCAGGAAGGTATAATATTTAGCCGGAAGGTTCTTCTCCCGCATCAGTTCATAAAGGACTGTCGCGGAAGCCGGCCCTTGCACGGCAAGCTGGATATAGTCGTCCGACCGGTTGATGAAGCGGCAATCCCCGGTAATATGGGCCTTGATCCAGTCATAATCTTTCTGCCGGTTGGCGCCGTTTCCCACGATCATGTACTTCGTACCGGAGAANCGGTAGATGACCATATCATCGATCACGCCTCCGTTTTCGTTGAGCATGGTCGTGTATTTGATCTGTCCGTCGACCATCGGGGAAAAATCGTTGGGGAAAATATATTGCAGATTTTTCAACGCGTCGGCGCCCTCGACGAACATTTCCGACATGTGGGAAACGTCAAAGAGCCCGCAGCGTTCCCGTACCGTCATATGCTCTTTGATAATGCCGTCTTTGAATTGAACCGGAAGCTGGAAACCTGCAAAGGAGACAATTTTTCCGCCATATTTTTCATAACAGTCATAAAGTGGTGTTTTTAAATCCATTATTTCTCCCTCCCAACGATCAACGTTTCGTATAAACTAAGCTCACACACGAGCTTTTATATGTTCGATATTATATCATAATTGGTTGAAGCTATGCACATTTTTTTCACAGCCTGCGGACAGGGATGCCCAGATTCTGTAAATAATCCTTCACCTGCCGGATCTCCAGTTGACGAAAATGAAACAGGCTGGCGGCAAGCATCGCGTCCGCATGGCCTT
>WRNN01000060.1 GCA_009776595.1 Clostridiales bacterium | reverse complement strand
GTGGAAGGCGCTATAGGGGGATTGGCTACGGGCATACTTGCCGGATGCCTGTTCTGTATCCTGGCAAACAGGATGGGGCCTTTGGATAATATGGGCTTTCTGATCATCCTGACGCCTTTCCTTTCGGCCATCGGGCAAATCGGCGACCTGTTTGAAAGCGCGCTGAAAAGGCAGGCGAAGATGAAAGACTCCAGCCAGCTAATACCGGGACATGGCGGCGTACTGGATCGATTTGACAGCGCGTTATGGGTGATCCCCCTGCTGTACCATATCCTGCAAATCCGCAATACGATATTTATGTGACCAGATAGAGAATAACAACAAAGGAGCCCCATGATCCTAACCATTCTCGCTGTAGTGTTGATACTGGGCGTTATTGTGATCGTACACGAATTTGGACATTATCTGTCGGCAAGGACGATCGGCGTAGCCGTACAGGAATTCTCCGTTGGCGTCGGGCCTGCTTTATGGAAGAAACAGGGGCGGCATACCCTTTTTTCATTCCGCTGCATCCCCTTCGGAGGCTACTGCCTATTTGATTCCGAACTGGAAGGCTCTGACGGGCGCGGGCGCCCTCTGTCCATCGTCCACCGCAAAGCCCTGCCGAAGATGTATATATCCTTCGGCGGTCCCGTGATGAATTTTCTACTGTCCGCCCTGGTGTTTACCATCTTGTTTTCCTTTATCGGCGTAAGTACAGGCTACGAACCTGTCATTGGAGAGGTACAGACGGATTCCCCCGCGGGGGAAGCGGGCATTCTGCCCGGAGACAGAATTCTGTCCATCGACGGGGAAAGCCTTTCCGCATGGGCGGACCTGAGCAGAATCCTGACCGAGAAACAAGACCGGACCACGCTGACCTTTATCATCCAAAGAGGGGCGGACAGGATAAGCCTGCCGGTGGAACCGCGCTATTATGCGGAAGAGGGCCGGGTCATGATCGGCGTAACGGTAGACGGAAACTACGCGATAATCGAACGCTTTCCCCCTCTGACGGCCATCGGTTTAGGGCTCAGACAGACCTGGATCATGATCGGTTTACTGATCAGCGCGATTTCCCAAATGGTGAGCGGTCAGATTGACGTCGCCGAAAACCTGTCCGGCCCTGTGGAACTAGCGCATGTGATCGGGCAAACCGTAACCACCGGACTGCCGGATACCCTCTTTCTCACCGCCTTTCTTTCCGTCAATCTGGGCATTATGAATTTGCTCCCTGTCCCGGCCCTTGACGGAGGCAGGATCCTGATTTACCTGGTCGAGCTGGTTCGCAGAAAACCCATGAACCTGCATGTGGAAGGGTGGATCAACGCGCTGGGCTTCGCCCTGCTGATCTCCCTCATGGTACTGTTGACATTTAAAGATATCTTTAAACTCTTCGGAGGCTCCTGAGGACATGGCTACAGACTCTATGCGCCGCGCCAGCAGGCTGCTTATGCTCGGTTCTGTTCCGGTTGGCGGGAGCAGCCCCGTCTCCATACAATCCATGACCAACACCATTACCGCGGACGCCTCCGCCACAGTGGCGCAAATCCTTGCGCTGGCGGCAAAGGGATGTCAGATTATCCGCGTCGCCGCGGCGGAAACCGCGGATGTGCGGGCATTGCCGCAAATCGTCTCCCTGTCGCCCATACCGGTCGTCGCCGACATTCATTTCGACTATCGTCTGGCAGTGGGCGCGATCGAAGCGGGCGTCGCCGGGCTTCGTATCAATCCGGGCAATATCGGCGCCCCCTGGAAAGTAAAGGAAGTCGTGTCCGCCGCAAAAGAGCGCCGAGTCCCCATAAGGATCGGCGTAAACGGAGGTTCCCTGGAACGCCCGCTGCTGGACAAATATGGCGGCCCGACCGCTTCGGCGCTGGTGGAAAGCGCGTTGAACCATGTTCGCATTCTGGAAGATCTCGACTACAGAGAAATGAAACTATCCCTCAAATCCAGCAGCGTACCGGTTATGCTGGCGGCATACCGGGAGATTGCGGATCAAACAGACTACCCTTTGCATCTGGGCGTCACGGAAACCGGNCTGCCTTCTCAAGGCCTGGTGAAGTCCGCGGTGGGCATCGGCGCTTTNTTGGCGGAAGGGATAGGGGACACCATCCGGGTTTCCCTTACCGCTGATCCGGCGGAAGAAATCGTCGCGGCAAGACAGATCTTGAGCTCTCTGGAGCTTATCCCCGCAGGCTTGCGGATTATCGCCTGCCCGACCTGCGGCAGGACCCGGGTGGATTTGA
Source organism: Clostridiales bacterium (assembly GCA_009776595.1). Taxonomy (GTDB): domain Bacteria; phylum Bacillota; class Peptococcia; order DRI-13; family UBA5745; genus WRMS01. The sequence continues at coordinate 5,600 of WRNN01000060.1, read as the reverse complement.
CTTCGATGGTGCAGTCGGCGGAAGAGAAATTCGCCGGCTTAACGCTGCCCGAGGGCCGGAATTTGACGCTGGCAATCATGGGCTGCCCGGTGAACGGCCCGGGTGAAGCGAGAGAAGCGGACTTTGGTATAGCCTGCGGGAAAGGGGGAGGCGTACTGTTTGCCGCGGGCAAGCCGCTCACGAGCCTGCCGGAAGCGGAGCTTATCGACGCCTTGTATGATTTGGTTAGCGCGAACCTATCCGGGCGCTGACCCTTTATCCCCCTACGTTGAAAGAAGGTCAAGCCAAATGAACAGCAACCCGTGGCCGGAACTGGTAAAATGCATCCAGCCGGCGGAGGACGAGCGCTTACGCCTGGAAGCCTGGAAAGTGAAAGAAATCAAAATATCCCGGGAAAGCCAAACCTGGGAAATCGCCCTGTCCGGCAGCTTATCACCGACGGATGCGGAAGAAAGACAGATTCTTCTGGCTATGCAGGAGACTTTCGGTCGCGGGATAGCGTATCGGCTTTGCTTTCACAGAGAAGATCCGCCGGCGCCGCTATCGGATCTGCTGAAGAAAACGACGGAAGCGGAGATCCAGCCCTGCAGCACTTTGCCGGAACCGGAAGAAGAGGAAGCGATTCTCAATCAGCGCCTGGAAGAAAAGAATAAAGAGTCCAACGGGAAGAAAAAAACCTCCGCGACGATACTGGGCAGAAAAATCAGCGGACAGGCGCGTATGCTTTCGGAGCTGGTCGACGAAAGCATCAACACCGTAATCGACGCCATGGTTTTTCGCGTAAATGAACAGAAGCTGCTGAACGCCGGCACGCTTCTTTGCGATTTTGACCTGACGGATTATACNGGTTCGATAAAGGCAAAACTGTTTGTGGACCAGAAAAACCAGAAACGCCTGAAGCAAGACTGGCTGAAAGCGGGCGCCTGGTACAGAATGAAGGGAAGCGCCCGCATGGATTCCTTTCAGAAAGAGCTGGTATTTTTTCCCGACGATATCGCGGAAGGAGAAGAAAGGACGCGGCGGGACCAAGCGCCGGTCAAACGGGTGGAGCTGCACTTACATACGAAGCTGAGCGCCATGGATGCGCTCGTGTCGCCAAAGGACTTGATTCGGCAGGCTGTCGCCTGGGGGCATGAAGCGGTAGCCATCACCGATCACGGCGTGGTACAGGCTTTCCCTGAGGCGATGAAGGAAGCCGCAGCCGCAAGCGGCAAAGGCAAGAAACCCTTCAAAGTCCTCTATGGCATGGAAGGCTATCTGTTCGACAGCGACAGCTTTACAAGGGATTTCACCGAAGAGTTCGCGGACGGCGGCGAGCGGGACGCCATGCAAAGCGAAAGCGCGCCCGGCNTCTGGCATATTATCCTGCTTGCCAAAAATAAAACCGGGATCAAAAACCTTTATCAGCTGGTCAGCCTGTCGCATTTGGATTATTTTTATAAACGGCCGAGGATACCCAGAAGCGAACTGATCCGTTTGCGGGAAGGCCTGATCGTCGGCTCCGCCTGCGAAGCGGGAGAGCTGTTTACGCAGGTCCTGAACGGCGCCGACGACAGCACGCTGGAGGCGACGGCTTCCTTCTACGACTACCTGGAAATCCAGCCTGTGATGAATAACGGCTATCTTATCCGGAACGGCCGCGCAGCCGATGAAGAAGCCTTGCAAAACCTCAACCGTAAAGTGCTGGCCATAGGCAGAAAGCTGGGCAAGCCTGTCGCGGCTACCGGAGACGTGCATTTTCTCTTGCCGGAAGACGAGATATTGCGCCGTATTCTGCAAGCCGGCCAAAAGTATAAAGACGCGGATATACAGCCCCCGCTGTACATGCATACGACGGAGGAAATGCTGGAAGAATTTGCTTATCTGGGCGAAGCGGAAGCCTATCGGGTCGTCGTCGAAGCAACGCGGGCAATCGCGGACCAGGTGGAGACCCTCGACCCTATACCGGATAAACTGATGACGCCCAAGCTGCCGGGCGCAAGGGAAGCCGTCGAGGGAATGGTCAGGCGGAAAGCAAGGGANCTGTATGGCGACGTATTGCCGGAATGGATAGGGCAGCGTTTGGAAAGAGAAATCAGGTCGATTACAGAATATGGATACGCGGACTTGTACTATATCGCCCATAAGCTGGTCCGCTATTCCGAAGAGAACGGCTACATGGTCGGTTCCAGAGGGTCGGTGGGTTCGTCTCTGGTTGCTTTTTTGTCCGGTATCACGGAAGTCAATCCCCTGGCGCCGCATTACCGCTGCCCCGCGCCTTCCTGCAAGCAGGTTATCGCCGGCGATACCGCCCTTTACGGCTGCGGCGCGGATATGCCCCCCATGGACTGTCCCGTTTGCGGCAGCCCGATGAAGAAGGAAGGCTTTCATATCCCTTTTGAAGTATTTCTGGGATTTGAAGGGGACAAAGCGCCGGATATTGATTTGAACTTCTCCGGAGAATTTCAGACGCAGGCGCAAAGGTACACGGAAGAACTCTTTGGACAGGACCATGTGTTTAAGGCGGGNACNATCTTTACCATTGCGAATAAAACCGCCTATGGTTTCGTCAAGAATTATTTCGACGACAGAGGAAAACCGGTCAGAGGGACGGAGCTGGAGCGCCTTGTGCAAGGCCTGAGCGGGGTAAGGCGAACGACCAGTCAGCATCCCGGCGGTATCGTCGTTTTGCCGGAAGGGGACGAAATCACAAACTATACGCCTGTCCAGCGGCCGGCGGACGACGCCGGCTCAGAATTCGTTACGACGCATTTTGATTATCACGCGATCGGGAATTGTCTGGTCAAACTGGATATCCTCGGTCATGACGACCCGACCATGATCCGTATGCTAAGGGAAATGACAGGCAAGGACATGGCTGAAATATCCCTCGACGACCCGGCGGTGCTGTCCTTGTTTCGCAGCCCGGAAGCCTTGCGTATCGANNCGNGGAAAAGCGGTATCGAAACCGGATCCTTAGGCGTGCCGGAATTTGGAACCTCTTTCGTCCGGGGGATGCTGCTGGATACAAAGCCTNCCACCTTTTCCGACCTTATCCGTATCAGCGGCTTTTCCCACGGNACGGCCGTCTGGCTGGGNAACGCCCGGGANATCCTGAAAGAAAACCTGGGGACNATGAAAGAAGTCATTACCTGCCGGGATGATATCATGCTGACCTTGATCCAGGCAGGCGTGCACCCTTTACACGCCTTCAAAATCATGGAACGGGTGAGAAAGGGCGCCGGGCTGTCCGGGGAAGACGTCAGCGCCATGGAGGAAGTAAACATACCGGGCTGGTACATTGATTCCTGCAATAAGATACAGTACCTCTTCCCCAAAGCCCATGCGGTAGCCTATGTCACGATGGCTTTCCGTATCGCCTGGTTTAAAGTTTTCGAGCCCCTTGCCTTCTACGCCGCAACCTTCTCGGTGCGCGAAGGGCTGGACGGCGCGATCGCGGCCGGCGGGCTGGATCGTATAGAAAGTACAATGGCGGAGATACGGGCCAAGCGGGAGAGAAAGGAAGCCAGCGGCAGGGAAGAGGATCACTATACCCTTCTCGAACTTGCCAGGGAGATGCACTTGCGCGGTTTTTCCTTTCTGCCGGTGCATCTGGAGAAATCCGGCGCCGCGCGCTTTCTGGTCGAAGACGGCAACCTGAGACTGCCTTTCACGTCCTTATCCGGCTTAGGGTTAACCGCCGCGCAGGGCATTGTGGAGGCGCGGGAAGAGAAGGCTTTTCACTCCGTGGAAGACCTGCGGCAGCGGGCGAAGATCGGCAGCGCGATGATTGCGCTTCTGCAAGAGCAGGGGGCTTTGGGCAGCCTGCCGGAAAGCAATCAGCAGAGCATGTTCTGTTAACATGGGCTACCGCCCATAACCCTGATAAGTCCAAACCACTTGTTGAACATTGCCCGCGCATGATGTAAAATGGCAAGTGTCCCGGGTTGTGTGCGGCAGCCCACTTTACATACCGGAAGACAGGGGGATGATGGAAATGACGCTGAAGATAACCTCTCTGGTGGAAAACACAAGAACCGGGGAGCATCTTGCTTGCGAGCACGGCTTATCGCTGCTTATGGAATGGAGGGACAAGATTTTCCTGATGGATACCGGCGCTTCCGATATCTTTAAGGAAAACGCGGAAATCCTGCGAAAAGATCTGACCAAAGTGGATTATGTTATCCTGAGCCACGGACACAGCGACCACAGCGGCGGCGTACGTACCTTATGCGATACAACAAGAAGAAAATTCCAATTGGTGGCAAATCTACAGTATTTTAATAAAAAATTTAAACGTGAAAAGGAGTTCCTTCGCTATATCGGAAACGATTTCAATGAAGAGTTTCTGCAAATAGAAAATGTCTCGACGATATTTCCCTTAACCGATACCTTTAAGTTGGTGGACGACGTCTATATCCTCTCCGGCATACCTTCCGCGGTTGATTTCGAAGAGGAAGCGAATGACTTTGTCGTATTGCGCGCGGGTCAATACGGGCCGGACCGTTTCGAAGACGAGCAAGTCATGGTTTTTGATCTGCCAAAGGGGCTTGTCCTGATTGCCGGCTGCGCCCACAGAGGGATCGTTAACATTTGCGAAGCGGTCAAGCAGCGCTTTCATAAGCCGATCCAGGCGATCATCGGCGGCTTGCATCTGAAAGACAGCGAAGATACGCGCATAGAGAAAACAGCGAATTACTTCCGCGAGGAAAACATTCCCTCCTCGCCATCGGGCATTGCACCGGCGAGCGGGGGCTTCATTACCTTGAGGGCGCGGGGCTAAAGCCGGGTCCTTTATCATCCGGCACAGTCATGGAGTTTGAAGATTAGCGTCTGTTACGAGGGAGATAGGCCATGGAATACACGCTGCAGGCGTCGGGCATGACGATATATTATCTGGACTCCGCGCCTGACGCAGGCGGAGAGGACAAGCAGGTCCTGTTTTTCTTTCACGGATGGGGCGCGTCGAAAGAAGCATTCTCTCCCGTCATGGAAGCGTTAGGCGAGCGATACCGGATCATCATCCCCGACCTGCCGGGCTTCGGTAAAACCGGAGAACCGGACAAAGCCTGGTCCGGCAGCGACTATGGAAACTTTATCCAGTCCTTTATCGAAGCCTTATCCCTCGGGGAAAAACCTTTTTCCGCCTGCGGCCACAGCCACGGCGGGCGGATTTTGATCCGTTGGGCTTCCCATACGAAAGCGCTTCTGCAGCGGCTGATTCTGATCGACAGCGCGGGACTGCGGCCGAAGCGGAGCCTTGCCTGGTATGCGAAGGTATACGGCTACAAAGCCGGCAAGCGGCTGTCGCAGGCGCCGGGCCTTCGCCGTATCCTGAAGCCCCTTGCCGAAGAGCGGCTGGCAAGCGCCGGTTCGGCGGACTACCGGCAAGCTTCCCCCCTTATGCGAAGGACGATGAGCTTACTGCTGGAAGAAGATCTGAGCTACTGTTTAGGGATGATCCGGACGCCGACGCTGCTGTTCTGGGGCGAACAGGACAGGGAAACGCCCCTTGCTATGGGAAGAAAAATGGAGAAAGAAATCCCCGACGCAGGATTGGTGCTGCTGTCTCCGGCGGGCCATTTTTCCTATCTGGATCAATTGCCGGCTTTCCTTCGCGC
>WRNN01000059.1 GCA_009776595.1 Clostridiales bacterium | reverse complement strand
GGCAAGGCGGTAGGCGCTTTTGCAATAAAGACACCAAATGGGCGCTCGCCGAAGCCATGGAAAAATCACGATGATTTTTCAGGCGATGGGAGCCATGGACGGCGACTCATCGCCGGTATGGCACAGGCAATTTATCGTTTAGGTGTTTCGCCTGCGTATAGCGCCGTGCCTGCCGGATGCTTTCCCTCCGCCTTAGGCAAGATCTGGACAGCAACGAATAACAGATAATAATTATCGAAAAACGATAAAAACATATTGCAATTCAATAAATCATGTGTTATACTGACGCCGAAAGCAGCACAGTTGATACTTCTGTACAAGGAAGGTTTAAGTCTATGTGGACGAAGCCCCGGTCTTTATTGCTGTCAAGGGTTTTTGTTATCCTGTTTCTCCTCGCGCTTGCCGCAGGGTCCCTGGGGCTGCCCTGGCTGCTGCGCTGGTACGCGGGATACGCCGGCAGGGGCGCCATGGATCTGATGCCGGTGATGATCAGCTTGTGGGCTTGCGCNGTCCCCGCTTTTGTCGCCCTGCTTCATCTGGGAAGGATGCTGAAGCATATCGCNGGAGGGCGGGTCTTTATCAAAGAGAATGTCAAAGCGCTGCGTGTGATTTCCTGGTGCTGCTTCATCGTGGCCCTTGTCTTCTCCGTTTTCTTCTTCTATTATGTCCTGGGCCTGATTCTTGCCATCCTGGCTGCTTTTGCGGGCTTGATCCTGCGGGTGGTAAAGAATGTGTTCGAACAAGCGGTGGCGATCAAGGAAGAGAACGATTTGACCGTGTAGGGGCATGAGCGGCATGTACACGCATGCCGACGGGNCATGGGGCNGCGCCCCANCCGGAAGGATAGCCGGCCNTGAACTGTAACATTTCCGGGATACATGAGGTAGTGGAATGCCGATCGTCGTCAATATCGATNTCATGCTNGCTAAACGTAAAATGCCCTCGGGGGAGCTTGCCTCGCGGGTGGGTATCACACAGGCTAATTTATCCATATTGAAGACNAACAAAGCAAAAGCGATACGCTTTTCTACCCTGGAGGAAATNTGCCGCGCGCTGGACTGCCAACCCGGCGACATTCTGGAATACAGGNAAGACAATGATTCCGGCCAAAGGGAAAGAGGAGGATGAGGATGGAAGGAATTCTGCAAGTCGATNCACAGACGGCGAAAAACGATCCCGGTGATCAGGATGNGCCGAAAAAACCAGCGCTGCCCTTTGAGCGGGACAGCTTTCTGTTTGCGCTGCTGTTTTCCGTTTTGGGCTTTCTCTTCATTAAGCTGATCGTAGCCGCNGCCTTGTGGAGGGGCTATCTGGGCGCGGGCGTGCCCGNGTTTACCTTATGCTATGTGGCGGGCAACCTGGTNTGGCTGAAGAGAAAAGGCGCGGTCCTGAANCGGCCGGCAGTAATCCAGATCGCTTTGGTCCTGCTGTTAAGCCTGTATTTTCTCTTTTATGAGAATCCGCTTCTGGAGACAGTCGCATTTTTCTGTTTATTATTTCTTGCGGCTTATATGGTACTATCGCTGGGGAAGGGCAGGGTGGAAGACCAAATCGGCGACTATATCGTATTTGACCTTTTCTCCGCCCTGTTGTCCTACCCCTTCGGGCACTTCGGCAAGCTGTGGTCTGTATACAGAAGCGGCTTCGAGAAAAGAAAAAGTAAGAGCTTTCTGCTGGTGCTTCTGGGCGTATTGCTCGCTTTGCCGGTATGCGTATATGTGGCGGTGCTTCTGCAGGACGCGGACGCCGCGTTCGGGTATTTTTGGACGGCGTTGACCATACGTTTTCACTTCGAGAATTTGAGCATAACGCTTTTTCAAATTCTGATTTCCGTGCCGGTGAGTATGTATCTTTTCGGCTTAGCCTTCGCCGCGGTGCATCAACAAGGCCATTCCCCCCTCGATCCCGAAGGCGCTTCCCGGATCATGGACAAGGCGAAAGCCCTGCCCTATCCGATGGTAATCGGCGGAATCACGCCTCTGCTACTGCTTTATGCACTGTTTTTCCTCTCCCAGTCCGCATATTTTCTCTCCGCTTTCCAAGGCGTGCTGCCCAGGGGTATGCTCTATTCCGAATATGCGCGGCGCGGCTTTTTTGAATTGTGTACAGTCAGTATCATCAATCTGCTGATTACCGGGATATTGCTTTTCTTTACCAAAAAGGCCGATAGCCGGCTCTCAGGCGTCTACTGCGCTATACTTTCCGTTGTGACTGTCGCGCTGATCCTGATTTCCTTAAGCAAGATGTTTCTTTATATTGCGATATATGGCCTGACCCCGCTTCGTGTTTATACTTCCTGGTTTATGCTTTTCCTGCTGATTGTTTTCTCCGGTATCCTTGTGAAACTGGCCCTGCCCGGCTATCCCATGATGAAGTATACCGTCTGCGCCGCGATGGGGATGTTGCTGATTCTGTGCTATGCGGATACCGACAGGATCATCGCCCGTTACAATGTAGAGGGCTACCGGTCCGGTAAGCTTGCACAGCTGGACCTGTCTCTGCTGGGGCAGTTGGGCAGCAGCGCGACGCCCTATTTATTGGAAATCATAGACGACGGGGAAATGGAGGCCGAATACCGGGACAGGGCAAGAGAGATATGGCAAGCCAAACTGCGGTATTATGAAGGACAGGGCTATCAGCAACTCGATTGGCGGCATTTTTCTGTGGCGGACGCGAAGCTGAAAAAACTCTTTCAAGAAAGGAAAGACATACTCCTTCCGGAGGGAAATCCACTCAGGGAAAATTCGTTCACACATTATTAAGAAAAAAGTGTTTCAAATTTTTATTTATTTAGGTATAATATACTCATAGTGTGACCGACCAAGTGTGCGGATTTTCTATAAGGAAAGGCATATGAAGAGATGAGTGCTGAAGTCGGCGGTATTCAAGGGCTTTCAACTGTGGTTCGCGTCAATATGCTCGGGGATTTTAGAATTACGATTGGCGATTATGTGATAGACGACAGGATAAGCAGATCCCATAAAATGTGGGTGTTGCTGGCTTATCTGATCATACACAGACAACGTCATATTTCCCAGGAAGAGCTGATTGAGGTATTGTGGCCTGAGGAAGATAATGATAATCCTGCTAACGCGTTAAAGACTTTACTATACAGGACGAGAGCCACTATATCTTCGGTAATCGGCGAAGGGCCGCAATTGATCCTCTCCCAAAGAGGATCCTACTCCTGGAACCTGAGACTGGAGTGCAACATAGACGCGGAAGCATTCGATCAACTGGTCACAAAGGCAGCCGACCGAAATCTGGANGCGGGGGAGAGGCGCGAATACTATAAAGAAGCCAGCGTGCTTTACCAGCATGATTTCCTGCCTAAACTGTCTGATCAGATGTGGATTGCGCCGTTTACGACTTACTATCATTATTTATTTTTAGACTCGGTTTTTGCTTATGGGGAATTGTTGCAGGAAGTGGAAGATTATGCCGGACTGGTTGATTTATGCAATCAAGCGGTAAAGATAGAACCCTTTGAAGAGAAACTCTATATTCTGCTGATTAAAGCATTTTTAAATATGGGGAACACAACTGCCGCGGTCAATACCTATGAGAAAGCGACAGAAATTCTCTACAAAAATCTTGGCGTACGGCCTTCCGAAGGCTTAAGGGAACTCTATCAGGAAATCATGAAAGAGAATAAGATGCTGGAAATGGATTTGACCGTTATCCAGCAGGATTTACGGGAAGCGGTAGCGCGCTCCGGGCCTTTTAGCTGTGAGTACGGCTTTTTCAGGGAAGCCTACCGGCTGGAAGCCAGACGCGCCGCCAGGCACGGCACAAGCGTTCAGATCGCGCTGATCACGCTGTCTCTCCCCGACGGGAAGAGCCCGACGCTGAACTTGCTTAACAGAACCATGGACCAGGTCCTGGGCGTACTGGAGAGTACTTTACGAAGAGGGGACGTCGTAGCCAGATACAGCGGCGCCCAGTATGTATTGATGCTTCCCACCGCNAGCTATGAAGACGCGACCATGATTCTGGACAGGATCGTGAGTACATTTGACCAGAAAAACAGAAAGAGTTTCCTGATTCTGAATTACAAGATTCAACAGCTCGATCTGGACAAAATGAGAACGAATGACTGAGAACAAATGACGGATTCAAAATATTAAGAGAGGTATTACAAAATGACAATCAGCATCACGGAGCAGAAGTACGGGTCCTTCTTGCTGAGATTGGTGATTTGCAGTTTTTTAACGCTGTTATTGGCCGGGCTTGCGCCCATGACCGCTGAAGCCTTGGTCGAAACAAAGGAACAAAAGACAGGCGTTACCGTTTATAGCAATGACAAAGCTTCCATTGACGCCTCCAATCTGGAAGAGGGATACGTGATCATCCGGTACACAGGCGGCAAAGATGTAAGAATCAAAGCCCAGGTTTCCAGGACAGACGGTTCCGCGTATTCCTACGATATCGATCCGAAAGGNAAGGCGGAGATTATTCCGCTCACCGAGGGAAACGGGAAGTATACCATCGGCGTCTTTGAAAACATTCAAGGCAGTAAATATGCCCAGGCATACAGCACATCGGTGCAGTTGAAACTGCGAAGCGAATTTCTTCCCTTTCTCTATGCCAACCAGTATGTGAACTTTAAGAAAGGGCTCGAGGTAGAGAAGAGGGCCAATACGCTGACAGAGGGCAAAACCAAACAATTGGATATTCTGACGGCGATCTATAACGACGTCACGTCTCTCCTTACCTACGACACGGTGTTGGCAACGACTGTGCAGCCCGGTTATCTTCCGGATGTGGAGAAAGTGCTGGAGCGCAAGAAAGGCATCTGCTTCGACTATGCGGCGCTGATGTCGTCCATGCTGCGCCTCAAAGGTATCCCTTCCAAGCTGGTGATCGGCTATGCGGGCAAAGTATATCACGCCTGGATCAATGTATACATTGAAGACGACGATACGGGATGGATCGAGTACGCGGTCGTATGGGACGGAAAGAAATGGTCGCTGCTGGATCCTACTTTTGTATCCACAGCGAAATCCTCCAATGCGGTAAAACAGTTTATCGGAGAAGGCAACGAATACAACATGAGCTATGTATATTAAGGATTGGTATGGGGCAGCGCCCCATGTAGAATGAGTATGGGAAATGTAGAAAGGGAGGACAAAACTAGGGCTACGAATGAGTGATGAAATAAAAGAAAAAAAGTCTGGCAATTTATTGAAAGCGGAAGAAGTATATCTTTTTACGCTTCAGATATCCATGATGCTGAAAGCGGGGATTCTACCCTCGGACGGCGTCGCGTTGTTGGAAGCGGAGGCGGCCTCCCCTCGTGAAAAAAAGCTCCTTGCCGACATGAAAGAAGTGCTGGAGCAGGGCAAGCCGTTTTATGCCGCTATGGAAAATACAGGCTGCTTTCCGGAACATGCCCTGCGCATGGTGCAGATCGGCGAGGATACCGGAAGGCTCGAACAGGTACTGGCGGCATTATCCCAGCATTACCAGCAGGAACATGAATTAAGAGAAAATATGCGCCAGGCTGTCGTGTATCCTGCGTGGCTGGCTGTTGTTATAGCTGTGGTGACCTTTGTATTGGTTACGCAGGTGTTGCCGGTTTTTCAACGGGTCCTGGAACAATTGGGCTCCGGCCTCTCCCCTTGGGCGTCTTCCCTGATGCAGTTAGGCATCTTCAGTAAGACGGGGGCGATTATTCTTGCGATTCTGTTGGTCCTGGTAGCCGGNTATTTGTTTGTGAATTCCCGAAGCCCGNTGGGACAGGAGAAACTGCGNCATCTGGCTGATATTGTGTTTTTTCGCGGCGCCCTGGGTTTATCCGTATCCCGNGAGCGCTTTTCGTCCGCCATATCCCTGAGCCTGGCCAGCGGCCTGAATCTCAATGACGCCNTGGACCGGGCGTNNCTGCTGGTGGATGAAGCGAAAATGCGAAGCAGGATTGATCAGTGCAGGACCTATCTGGATGAAGGGTCGACCTTTTCCTCNGCTGTGGAGAGAGCGGGNGTATTCTCCGGNCTGGAGATAGGCCTGATCTCCGCGGGATTTAAAGCGGGCGCCAGTGAAGCGGTGATGCAGGAGCTTTCCCGCCGCTGTCACANCCAGACGGAAGATATTATGTCCAGGGTCATGTCCAGGATAGAGCCTATGCTGGTTGTGTTTCTGGTGTTTGTCGTTGGCATGCTTCTGCTTTCTGTCATGCTTCCTCTCGTTGCGATGATGAACGCAATCGGGTCATAGGGAAGAAAGGAATCAGAATGTATGTTCGTGAAAAGAAAATATAGAAATTGGATCCGGGGAGGCATTCCTGTCCTCCTTACCCTGTTGGTAATNGCCGGGATCGTATTNGGGACGGCCAAGACAAAGGAACAAGCGGTNGCGCAGGCTTTGCAGATGACGAAAGAAAGCATACGCAGGGCTTCCGTGCAGTGTTATGCCTTGGAAGGCATCTATCCGGTGAATATTCATTATCTGATGGATTACTATGGAATCCTTCCGGATACGAAACATTATGTAGTGCATTATCAGTTTATCGCCGACAATTTGCTGCCGGATATAGCTGTATTTCCTATTAATCAGTAAAGGAGGGGGAAGGATGTACGGCGTGATCAAAGAAAAACAGAGAATCCGGGTCGATAGTGCCGGGGTCTTCTTGTTAGGCGCCGTGTTTCTTTTTTTGTCCATCGGTCTGGTTATGCTGGGAGGTTCCCTGTATCGCCATATCATGCTGTCGTCCGGTGAAAATGATCAAATCAGGACGACGTTTTCCTATATCGCCAATCAGGTCCGCAGGGCGGACGCTTACGGCGGCGTCGAAGTCGGGGAATGGAAGGGGCAGGAAGCCCTGCTGCTGACACAGGACTATGGCGGCTGGGAGTACGTCACCTATCTGTATCACTATGACGGCGCACTTCGGGAATTATTTGTGGAGAAAGGCACGGAACTGGAACCTGANGCNGGGCTNCCTATCGTTTGGTTGGAAGGGNTNGGCTTTCTNCAGGACGACCAGGGCATGATTACCGTGCGGGCTGACTTCGAAGATGGACGAACAGAACACATGTTCTTATCACCGAAAACTTCGGCGGTAGAGGAGGGACGCTGATGAGACGTCAACAATCCAAATCCGTCGTATTCTTAACAGAACTCTTATTGGCCTTGATGATTTTTGCTTTGTGCTCGTCCGTGTGCGCCGGCCTTTTTGCCTGGTCCTACCGGATCAAGGAGCAGAGCAGCGCGTTAAGCCATGCGGTGGTCATGGCGCAAAGCGGGGCGGAAGCGTTTAAGCGATACAGCGCCCCGGATGCTCTCGCGCGAATGATGGAAGGCACCGCGACAGACAGCGGCTGTACCATTTATTATGATAAAGAGTGGGAGGCGACGGCAAGCGACAGCGCGGCTTATGTGATGACCATTGCGCTGCGGCAGGAAGCGGGGCTGCGTTTTGCGGATATCCTTGTTTCCGCGCAGGATGGTATCGCTGTGTACAGGCTGGAAGCTTCGGCGCTCAGAACGGAGGGAGGCCTATGAGTGAAAGCAGAAGCAGCCCTCTGTTTGGCATAGGCGGCGTCACGCTGCTTACAGTGCTGCTGGTTTTATGTTTGACTTTGTTTTCTGTGCTGGCTTTAAGTTCCGCGCAGGCGGATCTCAGGCTGAGTGAAAAGAATTCCCGATATATCTCCGCGTACTATGAAGCGGAAAATAAGGCGTACTCACTTATGCGAATGGCGGAAGAAATGTGGCCGCCCGGCGAGGCCCGGCCGGATACGTTCTCCTTCGGCGACAGCCTGGCGGCGGAGTACGGGCTGATCACAGCGGAGGAAGGCGCCGGCATACGCATAGAGGCGGATATTCCGCTGCAGCAGGGATCCTCTCTAAAGCTTGAACTGACGA
>WRNN01000058.1 GCA_009776595.1 Clostridiales bacterium | reverse complement strand
CCCTCCCGCGCCGCGCCGCCGCCTGTCGTCGCAGCGCCTGCCGCCGCTGCGCTGTTTTTATCCGCATTGGCTGGTCCGGCGCTTTCCGGCTCCTCTATCGTTTCTCCCGCCGCCCCCAGATAGGCAAGGAGATCGCCGACGAGATACTTTTCCCCCTCCTGCGCCACCTTCCTAAGCAATACGCCGGCTTCCATGCTGACGATTTCGTTGGAGAGCTTTTCGTTCTCCACGATCAGCACCGCTTCTTCCTTTTCTACATAGTCGCCCACATTTTTCAGCCATTCGATGACTTTGGCAAACTCCATCGCCATACCGAATTTTGGCAGCAACAACTTATATGCCATACTACTAGACTCCTATCTCCCTTTATATACTACAGAATGGACCGAATCGCGGAAGCGATTTTCTCCCGGTCGGGGTACATCGCCCNCTCCATCTCCCGATTATAGGGAATGTGGGTAAAGGGNGCGGTGACCCGGCGNATCGGGGCGTCCAGCAAGTCCAAAGCTTCTTCCGCCACCACAGCCGCGATTTCGGCGCCGAAACCGCTGTTGCCNACCGCNTCATGGGCGATCACCAGCCGGCTGGTTTTCTCCAGGGACTTGAAGATACTTTCCTTATCCAAGGGAACCAGGGAACGCAGATCCACTACTTCGACCGCGATCCCCTCTTTTGCCAGGTCGTCTGCCGCTTCCAGACAGTAGTTCAGGGTCCGGCTGTAGGAAACGACGGTCACGTCGCTGCCTTCACGGGCTACCTCCGCCTTGCCTATGGGAACCAGATACTCCCCTTCCGGCACCTCCCTTTCCATCCCGATCAGCCCCCGATTGTGAATGATCATCACCGGGTTGTCGTCCCTGATTGCCGAAGCCAGCAATCCTTTGGAGTCCGCCGGGTTGGAAGGCATGACCACTTTGATGCCGGGCATATGGGTAAAGAAAACTTCCAGACTCTGGGAATGCTGTGAAGCAGAACCGCCGCCCCCGCCGCAAAAGATATTGAGGGTCAGGGGCACGATCATCTGCCCGCCCATCATCCAGCGCAGTTTCGCAATCTGGTTCAGGATTTCGTCGAAGCAGCAGCCCAGGAAGTCGATGAAGTCATGATTGACCACCGGCCTCAAACCGTATGCCGCCGCCCCCATTCCTACGCCGGTGATGGCTGCTTCGCTGAGCGGCGCGTTCACCACCCGTTTGTCGCCGAACTTATCCGGTAATCCGTTGAACTGCCCGAACGAGCAGCCGTTCCTGCTCACGTCTTCCCCGATGACGAACACTTTCGGATCCCGGCTCATCTCGATATCCATCGCGCTTTGTATCGCTTGACGGGTATTCATTATCGCCATAGATAAACCTCCTTCTCCATCAGCCAACCCGGGCTGTTGTTTCTGTACTTGCGGATCTCTACAGCCTTATACATAAAGATCCTCAAAGATCACCTCGAAAGCCGGCTGCGGACTGCTCTCGCCAAACCTGACGGCTTCTTCGATTTCCTCGATCACATCGGCTTTCACGCTGTCCACTTCCGCCTGAGAAGCGGTTCCGCTCTCCAGCAAAGCTTTCTCGAAACGGGGGATCGGATCCTGGGTCAGCCAGTACTCCTGCTCCTTCGGATCCTTGTATTTCTGCTGGTCATTCAGGAAATGCCCGTGATGCCGCCAGGTCCGGAATTCCAGCAGCGACGGCCCCCCGCCCGCGCGGGCCCGTTCCACCGCTTCCAGCGCCACAGCGCGAACCGCTTCGGCGTCATTGCCGTCTGCCGCCACGCCCGGTATATCGTAGGCCTGCGCCCGCTGCGCGATGGTTTTATTGTGAGAGTGATAAGGAAAAGAGGTAGCCATGGCGTAATTGTTATTTTCGCATACATAAATCACCGGCAGCGTTTGGGAGGCTGCCATGTTTAACGACTCATGAAAAGTGCCCCGATTGGTGGCGCCGTCGCCGAAAAAGGCTACGGTGACATTGTCTTCCCCATTATACTTCTGGGCAAACGCTACCCCCGCGGCGATGGGAAGTCCCGCGCCGACAATCCCGTTGGCGCCGATGACGCCCTTAGCCATATCGGCGATATGCATCGAGCCACCTTTCCCCTTGCTGTACCCTGTCACCCTGCCGAACAGCTCCGCCATCATCCTCTTCGTTTCGGCCCCCTTGGCGATACAGTGTCCATGGCCGCGATGGGTGCTGGTCACACAGTCCGTATCCCGCAGGCAGGAACAAACGCCGGCGGCGATTGCTTCTTCACCGCTGTACAAGTGAAGCGCGCCATACATCCTGCCTTCCAGGACCAAACTGCGGGCTTTTTCCTCAAATGTCCGTATCGTCAGCATCGTCCGATAAATCCGCAGCATGATTTCTTTGTCTTCTTTTCTCAAGAGTATCCCCCCATTCCTGTTTCATGCGCTTTGTTTGTAATTCTTCATACCTTTATCATCATAGCAGAATGCTGTTTTATATTCAATCTTCTCACCTTTATCTATTTTCATTATAGCTGTTTTGAAGTTTCTTTTCAGTCGTCATAATGACCTTTGCATTGCAGTATATCAATAGATATCAATAGTAAACACTAACTTGATTGAGGGCTATTCATCATGCTCTTTTTCTGCTATACTTAGCATATAATAGTTCTCCTGAATATTGAAATTCTGTTATTATTAGTCATTCCTCTTTGATCAAGCTCTTAAGTTTTCGCCATATGTTTTCTTTTCTTGAGACCAAGAGGCAAGCAAGGATTTTATTCCACGATTGCAAAGGATACAGCAGCATATATGGGTAAATATTGTGCACAACCAACATATAAACGGCAACGTTATTTATTGTCTTTCATAAGACAGCTCGACAGCAGTGTATCCTCTACAGATCTGCAAAAGCTGGTGTTCCTACACACAATGAAGGGCGATTCTAGTTTTTATGAGTTCCTGCCGTATAAATACGGTTCCTATTCGTTCCAGCTCGCTGAGGATTTGGATATTCTTCGCCGAGATGGTTTTCTGACTNAAAATGATACAAGTATTGAAGCAGCGGGAGAGTACGCGAAAGAAGAATTGTATACTATACCTACTGAACGCGGAAATGCTCTTATCCGTAAAGCATATCGGGAATATCCTTACTATACGATTAACAGTGAGATGATACCCCGTCTTTTCCACGGAGACGAGGTAGAATTTTTTGTTAATGAAAGGCAAAAGTACATCAAGACGGTTCAGACATTATTCACTATAGGCTATGAGGGACGTAGCATTGAAGCATTTATTAATACTTTAATTCAGAACGGAATTAAGTTGTTGTGCGATGTACGGAAAAACCCGTTAAGCCGGAAGTTCGGCTTCTCAAAAGGTAAACTCGAGCACATAACGGGGATGGCTGGAATTAAGTATGTCCACATTCCTGACCTCGGCATAACGTCCGATAAACGTTCTTNGCTAAAAACAACAGATGATTATACAGCCTTATTCAATTCTTATGAGAAGACACTCCCAAGCTTTGGCCCTTATCTCGAATATATTTTTTCACTACTTCATTCCAATGTGAGTATTGCATTGATGTGTTATGAACGCGAAGCCCTGATGTGCCATAGGCACATTATCAGGGACTATATCAAAAATGCGCATGGAATAAGGAGTATTGACTTATAATGGGCCAAAAGAAGAAGATCTACATCGTCGTGAAAACATATCCAACGATTTCAAAAGAATATGCAGAATTGGTCTGTACAGCGGGTGTTCTTGAGGACGGTTCATGGACATGCACCGATGCCGCCATCGACACAACAGATAAGCCTATTTGATTAGTAATGTAAAACAATGAGAGAAGGTATGCCCGTGACAAAAAAAGTGCTGGTTACCCTGTCGTTTCCGCCTGATTTCATCAGCGGCTTCGAAGACTGCGTAAAACTGCTTACGGACAAGGGATTTGCTGTGGAAGTGGACGCCCGTCACCGCTCTCTCCGCACGGACGAGCTGATCCCTGCCTTGCAGGGCGTCTATGCGCATGTGGCTTCCGCCGAGACCTTGTCCGCCGACGTAATGGACAAAGCGCCGGATCTGCGGATCATCTCCCGGATGGGCGTGGGCTATGACGCCATCGACGTAGCGGCAGCGACCAAACGCGGCATCGCCCTCACGATTACGCCCGGCGCCAATGCCGACGCCGTAGCGGAATATACCGTGACCCTCATGCTGGCCCTGACGCGCCATATCCCGGAAATCGACGCCATGACCAGAAAGGGCGTATGGAAAACGGTCTTCGGCAACTCGGTCTACGGAAAAACCCTGGGCGTCATCGGCGCGGGGGATATCGGGCGGCGGGTCGTGCGAAACCTGGCCGGCTTTCGTATGCGGGTCCTAGCCTTTGACCCCGTTCCCGACGAAGCCTTTGCCCGGAACTATGGCGTTACTTACTGCGCGCTGGAACAACTGCTTGAAGAAAGCGACTATATCAGCGTTCACTGCCCCCTGACCGACGATACGACGCATCTGCTGTCGGACAAAGAATTCCGCCTGATGAAGCCCTCCGCCCGCGTGATCAACTGCGCCAGGGGGGAAATCATCGACGAAGCGGCACTTTACCGCGCCCTGGCGGATAAACGCATCGCAGGGGCGGCGCTGGACGTCTATGAGAAAGAGCCCTTTGACGCGGATAATCCGCTTTTCGGCTTGGACAATGCCGTGCTTTCGCCCCATATCGCGGGCATGACCTACGAATGCCGGAAGAATGTCATCGAGATGGCTTTTCAGAATATCATCGACCTTAGTGAAGGCAGAAAACCTGCTGGCCTGATTAATCCGGAAGCTTGCGCGGAGTAGCGGCCCGCCTGTAACAACCGCCCTGACGGTTTGCACATGACGGTTTGCACAATCCGATATACAAAACCCATAGCATCATGTAGAATGAATATGAGGAACGAAAGGACGATGATCTGATGAAAAATAACCTGCTGACCCTGCCCAGGCAAAAAAAGGGCGCCCTCGGCGTTTATATCGGCGATACCGGCGAGGCTATAGCGGAAATGGCTGCCTACGCGGGCTTTGACTACATGCGTATCGACCTTGAGCATGCCCTCAATGACGCCTCGAAGCTCCGCAACCTGATACGGATCGCGGAAGCCGCCGATATCCCCACGCTGGTGCGGGTGGGGACTCTGGATGATATCACCAAAATACTGGATTTCGGCGCTTCCGGCGTACTCGTCCCCGACATCTCCACAGCGGAGCAAGCCCGGGAAGCCGTGCGCCGATCTAAATTCGCCCCTCTGGGCGAACGGGGGATGACCAATATCAGCCGCAGCGTGCAGTACAGCAAAACACCATTATCCGCGTATGTAGAACGCGCCAACAGCGAAGTCGCCCTTTGCGTACAGATAGAAAGCAGGGAAGGCGTCGCCAACCTGGACGCGATACTGGCTGTCCCCGGCATCGACATCCTCACCACAGGCAGGCAGGATATGTCCCAGTCTTACGGCGTACCCGGGCAGTCCGCTCATCCTTTAGTGGATGAGGCGGAGGAAACCGTCATTAGGAAAGCGGTGGAAAAAGGCCTACAGGTCATGATCAGCGCCGGGACGCCGGAGAAAATGCGGGAACTGCAGCAAAAGGGCGTCTACCTGAACACGATTTGCTTTGACGCCCAGTTTATCACCCAGCAGTTTGCCGCTCTGATCGACGCGTTTAGACAGTAACTGACGCCCCATGTAACATTCACATAAGGCTGCGCCTTTTGGGTTATGGGCGAAGCTTATCTCAGAAAAAGGGGGGATTTCCTGATGGGCATGACCATCGCGGAGAAAATCATGGCGGCGCATGGCGGCGGCGATACGCTGACCGCCGGAGAGATCATTATGCCTGCCGTCGACATGGTGTACAGCAATGAGCTGAACGCCTCGCTGGCCATTTACGGCAAAGAAGACATTCTGAAAGCCGGCGTGTTTGACCGCGCGCGGGTAGCCATCATTCCCGATCACTTCACGCCGAATAAAGACGTCGCTTCAGCCGACCTCTGCAAATTTGTCCGGGACTTTGCCGGGCAGCAAGGGATAGAGCATTATTTCGAAGTGGGCCGGCTGGGGATCGAGCATATCATTCTGCACGAAAAAGGCCTGGTCAATCCCGGAGAGATCGTCGTCGGCGCGGATTCCCATTCCTGCACCTATGGCGCTCTGGGCGCGCTCTCCATCGGCGTGGGGAGCAGCGATTTCCTGTTCGCGATGATGGCGGGAAAGATATGGCTGAAAGTGCCGGAAACCATCCGTGTGGAGCTGACCGGCGCCCTGTCCCCCTACGTAACGGGCAAAGATCTGATTCTGGAGCTGCTTGGGCAAATCGGCCCGGATGGCGCGAATTATCGCATTCTGGAGTTCTGCGGCGAAGGTTTGCAAAGCATGACCATGGCGGACCGCTTTACCGTATGCAATATGGCTGTAGAAGCGGGCGCCAAAACCGCGATCTTTCCCCCGGACGGGATTACGGAAACTTACATAAAGCCAAGGGCGCAGCGGCCCTACCATTTGTATGCCTCCGATCCGGACGCCGCGTACTGCCAAAGAATAAGCATAGACCTTTCCGCGCTCACGCCGCGTCTGGCCTGTCCCCACAGTCCAAGCAACGTGAAGCCCGCCGCGGAAGTGGCTAAGCAAAAGCTTCCTCTCGATCAGGTGTTTATCGGTTCCTGTACCAACGGACGGATCGAAGACTTGCGTATCGCCGCCGGCATTCTCAAAGGCAGAAAAATCGCCCCCGGCCTCCGGCTGGTGATCATCCCGGGGAGCCGGGACGTCTATGCAGCCGCGCTCGAAGAGGGCCTGATCCAAACCTTCATCGAAGCGGAAGCCGTCGTCGGACCGCCCTGCTGCGGTCCCTGTATCGGCGGGCATATGGGCATTCTGGCGGCAGGGGAGCGCTGTGTCGCCACCTCCAACCGCAACTTCAAAGGGCGCATGGGGAGTATGGACAGCGAGGTCTATCTTGCCGGCGTCCCGGTCGCCACCGCCTCGGCAATCCAAGGCTATATCGCCATCCCGGAGGAGGTGCTCCATCATGCTTGAGGATGCATTCCGTTTTCGCGGCAGGGCCTTTCTGTTCGGCGACAATATCGATACCGACGCTATCATCAACGTCAATTATCTCAACGTCGCCGATCCGGAACTGCTAGCGCCCCATTGTCTGGAGGAACTGTCCCCCGGTCTGTCAGCAAGGGCCCGAAAGGGAGATATACTGGTCGCCGGCGATAATTTCGGCTGCGGTTCATCCCGGGAGCAAGCGCCCCTGGCCATCATGGGCTGCGGTTTCTCCTGTGTGGTCGCCAAATCTTTTTCCCGTTTATTCTATCGAAACGCCATCAATCTTGGCCTGCCCGCGATCACAGCGGACGCCGTGGCCTTTGCTGCCGAAGGCGAAGAAATCGCCGTGGACTGCCTCTCCGGCGTCCTACGCTTTCCCCGGGCAGACAAAGAAATATCCGGCGCGCCCCTTCCTCCCTTTATGCTGGAAATACTCCGCTTAGGGGGCCTGGCA
This sequence comes from Clostridiales bacterium, assembly GCA_009776595.1. Taxonomy (GTDB): domain Bacteria; phylum Bacillota; class Peptococcia; order DRI-13; family UBA5745; genus WRMS01. The sequence continues at coordinate 371 of WRNN01000058.1, read as the reverse complement.
GGCTTTCTGAAGGAACAGTTGAAAGCGGAGGGGCGGCTGTAAGGCAGCTTTAAACAGATTCTTTCCCGGCAATACATTGACAGGAATCCACAAAGGATAGCATAACAACAGGATACATGTATACGAGGAGGGTGAGGCATGAAGGATTATTTAAACTACAGCAACGCGCTTTGTGTTGTTACAGGAGCGGCGTCGGGCATCGGGAAAGCGACAGCGGAGATACTGGTCGACCTGGGCGCCGACGTGTATACACTGGATGTGCAAAACTGCGGCGTCCCCGGGATCAGGCAGCATATCCCTGTTGACCTGGCGTCGAAAGCATCCATCGATCTGGCTTTCGCGGCTTTGCCGGACAAGATCGACAAGTTCTT
>WRNN01000057.1 GCA_009776595.1 Clostridiales bacterium | reverse complement strand
TCCTGGATTATTACAGTGCCCTGTTGACAGATAAGCAGCGGGATATCTATGAATGGTACTACCAGCAGGATTTATCCCTGGGCGAAATCAGCGAGGTAGCGAAGGTGTCCCGCAACGCCGTCCATGACCTCCTCAGCCGCACGGATGAGAAATTGGAACGCTTGGAGAAAGCCTTAGGCTTGATCGCAGCGGGAGAAGCGGCGCAAAAGAACAGCGAAGAGCTGACAGCCCGGCTTGCCCAATGGCTGGAGAAATACGGCGGCAATCTGCCCCCGGAAGCAAGAGATAGTTTGGAGGAGCTATGGCGTTTGAAAACCTGACGGATAAACTACAAGCCGTATTCAAGAAACTGAGGGGCAAAGGCAAACTCTCGACCCAGGATGTAGACGACGCCATGCGGGAAGTGCGGATGGCGCTTCTGGAAGCCGACGTCAACTTCAAGGTGGTCCGAAACTTTGTCGACCGGATCAGGGAAAGAGCGATTGGCGCCGAGGTNATGGAAAGCCTGACGCCCGGCCAGCAGGTCGTGAAGATCGTNAACGAGGAACTGATCGCCCTGATGGGAGACAATCCTTCTCAGATCAACAATGCGGGNCGCGGGCCAACCGTGATTCTGATGGTGGGTTTACAAGGCGCNGGTAAGACNACGGCATGCGCCAAACTGGCCCGTTTCTTCAAAAAACAGGGGCGCCGCCCTATGCTGGCGGCTTGCGATATATACCGGCCGGCCGCCATCAAGCAACTGCAGGTGCTGGGGGAACAGACGGAGACGCCGGTTTTCACACTGGGAGAAAGCACAGCGCCCGCGGATATTCTCAAAGGCGCTTACGCGGAGGCGGAGCGGCAGGCGGCGGACCTGCTGATTGTCGATACTGCCGGCAGGCTGCATATCGACGAGGAGATGATGGAAGAACTCAAGACGATCTGCGACGCGGTGAAGCCGCAGGAGATACTGCTTGTCGTAGACGGTATGACGGGCCAGGACGCGGTGAAGGTCACTGAGTCCTTCAGCGAGCGGCTGGAACTGACCGGTGTCATCCTGACAAAGCTGGACGGCGACGCCAGGGGCGGCGCCGCGTTGTCGGTCAAAGCCGTTACCGGAAAGCCCATCAAGTTTGTGGGCGTCGGAGAGAAAATCGACGCCCTGGAGCAATTCTATCCTGACCGGATGGCTTCCCGGATCCTGGGTATGGGCGATATCCTCAGCCTGATTGATAAAGCGCAGGAAAATGTGGATTTGCAGAAAGCCCAGGAGATGGAGCAGCGCCTGCGCAGGGCGGAGCTGACCCTTGATGATTTTCTTGAACAAATGCAACAGATGAAAAACATGGGACCTTTGGATCAAATACTGGGCATGCTGCCTGGCGCGGGCAAGATGAAGGGAATGAAGGATCTGCAGATCAATGAGAAGGATATGGCTCACGTGGAAGCAATCATTCGTTCCATGACGCCGGAAGAACGCCGGAAGCCGAATATCATCAACGGCAGCAGGCGAAAACGCATTGCTTCAGGCAGCGGGACCGGCATTTCTGATGTAAACCGCCTGTTGAAACAGTTTGAGCAGATGCAGAAAATGATGAAGCAGATGAACCAAATGGGGAAAAACCTGGGAAAAAGAGGAATGAAATTACCTTTCTAACCACCAGTGGTTTGGCAGACTATTACGAGAAGAGAAGGAAGAGCAGGAAGAGGAGGAAGATGTAGTATGGCAACAAGGATTCGTTTGAGGAGGATGGGCGCAAAGAAAGCCCCTTTTTACCGTATCGTGGTAGCGGATTCCCGCTATCCNAGAGACGGGCGCTTTATCGAGGAGATCGGCTACTACGACCCGACGAAGAATCCGTCTTTGATCAAGATTAACGAAGAGCGGGCCAAGTACTGGATGGGAACGGGCGCCNTGCCTTCGGAGACGGTAAAAACACTGATGGTTGCTGTGGGTATTCTTGCAGCCAGCCCCTTTAAAACGACGGCCGCCCCGGAATCAACGGGCATGGCGCAGCCGGTCGCCCCGGCAGCGGGAAGCGCCGGCACGGCGGAGGCGGAGGTTGTCATAGCGGATGCGGAAGTTGCCGCAGCGGAAGAAGCTGCTGCTGAGCAGGCGGAAGTTGCCGCAGCGGAAGAAGTTGCTTCTGAGCAGGCGGAAGTTGCCGCAGTGGAAGAAGCTGCTGCTGAGCCGGCGGAAGTCGCCGCAGCGGAAGAAGTTGCTGCTGAGCCGGCGGAAGTTGCCGCAGCGGAGGAAGTTGCTGCCGAGCCGGAGGAAAGCGCAGCAGAGCAAGAGGAAGCTGCCCCGGAGGCAGAAGATAACGTCGAGGGATGAGCTTATGAGGGATTTGGTAGAATACCTGGCCAAGTCGTTGGTTGAGCATCCTGATCAAGTGCTGGTAGACCAGCGTGAGGATGAGGACGCGATTATCATCGAATTGAGGGTGTTATCCGAGGATATGGGTAAAGTGATCGGCAAACAGGGCCGGATCGCCAAATCCATTCGCGCGCTGGTCAAGGCAGCCGCAGGCCAGAACGAGCGAAAAAAAATCGCCGTGGATATCATGCCCCGTGATGAAGAATGACCTGACGGAAGCCATGTATATTTCAATCGGCAAAATAGTCAATACCCATGGGATCGGCGGCGAGCTGAAGGTGAAGGTATACAGCGACAGACTCGAGCGTTTCGAAGGGATGAAGCAAGTCTACGCGGCACAGGACGAACATGCGGACGAAAGACAGGTCTTGACCATAGAAAGGCTTCGCTACCATAAAGACATGGTATTGATGAAGTTTAAAGAAATAGACGATATGCGCCTGGCGGAAGGCCTGAAGAACGCTTTCCTGCAAGTGCCGGAAGACGAACTGCCGCCCTTGCCCAAAGGCAGATATTATATCTATCAATTGGAAGGGCTTTCCGTATGGGAGAAGGGCCGCTGTTACGGCGAGCTGAAAGAGGTTCTGCAGCCGGGCAGCAATGACGTCTATGTGGTTTCGGACGGTAAACGGGAAATACTGGTGCCGGCCTTAAAGACAGTAATCCGGGAAGTGGATTTGGAAAAAGGCCGCATGGAAGTAGCGCTGCCTGCCGGACTGCTGGAGATCTACGAGTGAGAATAACTGTNTTTACCCTGTTCCCGGAAATGTTTGACGGGCCAATGGATAGCAGTATACTCAAAAGGGCGCGGGATCGGGGGCTGCTCAGCTTCTCCACCGTCAACTTTCGTGATTATGCGGAATCCAGGCACAAGAACGTAGACGACGAGCCCTTTGGCGGCGGCGCGGGTATGCTTCTGAAGCCGGAGCCGATCTATATGGCTTTTGAGGCGGTACTGGGACCNAAGAAGGACTTTGGGGGGCGTGTGATACTAATGAGCCCCCAAGGCNTGCCTTTCTCTCAGCGGATTGCCGCCGAACTCGCCGGGGAGGAAGAACTGGCGGTCATCTGCGGGCATTATGAGGGCTTTGACGAGCGTATCCGGCAGTTAGCGGATATGGAGCTGTCCATCGGGGATTATGTACTCACCGGCGGCGAATTGCCCGCGATGGTTGTGATCGACAGCTTGTGCCGCTTGATACCCGGCGTTTTGGGCAGGGACGAGTCCCGTCAAACCGACTCGTTTTCCCTGGGGCTGCTGGAGCATCCGCATTACACAAGGCCCCGGACTTTCAGAGGGATGCCGGTTCCCGAGGTGCTTATCTCCGGCAATCATGAAGAGATCCGGCGCTGGCGTCGTAAAGAATCTCTTCGGCGAACGTGGCGCAGGCGCCGGGAGCTTTTGCCAGCCCTCTCCCTGACCGGGGAGGATGCGCGATTGCTGGAGGAAATCCGCCGCGAAGAAGGCGGCGAAGACGCAGATGACGCGCAGGCGACGGGAAAAATTTGATACTTGAATCGCGNTTTCCCCTGTGATAAAATACCAAGGTGTTCGCCTGATCAGGAGTTTCCTGCGGGTGATTGACAGGATGGTCCGCCGCCAGGCTGAAAAGGCAAGGCGGAGCATCTACGAAAGAGGAGGACTGAACGGAAATGATGGAACTGCTGAGAAGCGTCGAAGTGGGACACTTGCGCGAGGATATACCGGAATTCCGGGCCGGCGATACCGTCAGGGTACATGTCAGGGTCGTTGAGGGCGTCAAGGAAAGGGTGCAGGCTTTCGAAGGCGTTGTGATCAANCGCCGGGGCAGCGGGATCAATGAAACCTTTACTGTTCGCCGCGTATCTTATGGCGTTGGCGTGGAGCGCTGTTTCCCTGTACATATGCCGCGTATTCAAAAAATCGAAGTAGTGCGCAAAGGAAAGGTACGCAGAGCGAAGCTCTTTTATTTGCGGAAACTCTCCGGCAGGGCTGCCAGAATTAAGGAGAGATCCAGATAGGGATTTCCGGATAGATAGGTATTTACGGATAGATAAGAATTTCCGGACAGATAGGAATTTCCGGGGCAGCAGTGAGTTTCATCGCAGATACGTATTACAAAGGGGCCCGTACCGATGGCGTGATCGATACAGACCCCTTTTTGCTTAGATTTAGCCACATATGGCAGATATTATTTTTTATTCATAAATTTGCCGAATTCAACATCGGCAGTCCGTATATGTTTAACGAGCCAGTCGATGATCGATCTGTTCAATTTGAAGGCAAACATAGCGGAGAAACCGTTTCGTTTATACTCTTCTCTCAGTGACTGAAACTCGGCGATAAAGTTTTTATGTAAACCGTGATGCTGCTCGTATTGGGGATAGGCGCTCATGAGCTGCAAGGCTTCTTCGTCAGCAAAGTGCTTGATTATATGGTTATTCAGTAAATCCAGGGCTTTTTCAGTTTCTTCCCGGGTGACCGAATGTGCCCAATGGGCGGTGAGAGCACTCAGGCGGCAGAATAATTCTTCGTTCTGCTCGTCGATTGTCCTGACATGTGTGATGAGATCCGGTGTCAATTCGATTGGGATCACCCCCTGGAGCAATCATACGATCTATACGGCGGCATTGGTATACCTTGATAGTAAAATGTAGAATCGCATAATACGCCCCCGATACGGCGTATTATCAACAACTCTAATTAATGCTTGCAGAAATCAGCTTGCAGTTGTATGATATAAAAAGAACTCTACCAAACGGTAAAGTGGACTAAAATGAAGAATGGATTGTATGGATAGGACCGGTCGGGCTGCGGACGCCGGCCATGTAAATATAAAGGAAACGCATAGATTGACAAACAGAGAAAGACGGCAGGAAGACGCCGACCGCGCACAATTGATGCTCGACGCCATGCCTATCAGTTGTTCTGTGTGGGATAAAACGTATCGGCTTATTTCCTGTAATCAGGAAGCAGTGAATCTGTTTCGGTTAAGCGGCAAGGAAGAGTATATCCGCAGGTTCGGCGATCTGTCTCCGGAATACCAGCCAAATGGAAAATCTTCCCCGGCGTTGGCGCGCGCTTATATGGATCAGGCGTTTACTGAGGGCTACTGCCGTTTCGAATGGCAGCATCAGACGCTGGACGGCGAAGGGATCCCGGTGGAAATCACGCTGGTTCGCATAAAACACAGAGATTCCTATATCGTAGCGGGGTATACCCGNGACCTGCGGGAACATCACGCTATGCTGCGGGAAATGCGCCAGGCGGAAAACGATCTGCGGCTGGCGCGGGANGCAGCGGAAGCNGCAAATGAAGCCAAGTCCGCTTTTCTTGCGAATATGAGCCATGAGATCAGGACGCCGATGAACAGTATCGTTGGTTTTGCCGAATTGGCGCTGGACGACAAGATTTCAGATAAAACGAGGGACTATCTCCTTAAAATTAACGAAAACTCCGAATGGCTCCTGCAAATCATTAATGACATTCTGGATATTTCCAAAATCGAATCCGGCAAATTCAGCCTGGAAAAGATCCCCTTCGATTTGCATGAGATATTTACTTACTGCCAGACCGCGATTCTTTCGATCACGATAGAGAAAGGAATTTCCCTGCACTTTTATACGGAACCCTCAGCAGGCAAAAAGCTCCTGGGGGATCCCACGAGGCTCCGCCAGGTAATGATCAATCTGCTTTCCAACGCGGTGAAATTTACACGGGCCGGCACAATCAAAGTCAGCTCTCATATCGTCAGTGTGACCGGCGATACCATTCATATGCATTTTGAAGTAAAGGACAGCGGCATTGGCATGACCCGGGAGCAGATCCGCAGGATCTACGAACCCTTTATGCAAGCGGACACCAGCACGACAAGGGAGTATGGCGGCACAGGTCTCGGGCTTGCCATTACGAAGAATATGATTGCGCTCATGGGCGGCGAGCTCAATGTGGAAAGCACTCCCGGAGTCGGCAGTAAATTCAGCTTCGACCTTTGCTTCGAAACGATGGACACGTCGGCGAAATCACCCGGCGGGAGAATCCTCATCCATGAATCGGAAAAACCTATTTTTGACGGGGAAATCATGATTTGTGAAGATAATAAAATGAATCAGCAAGTGATCAGCGAGCACCTTCTCAGGGTGGGGCTGAAGCCTGTAGTGACCAATAATGGCAGGGAAGGCGTTGATTTGGTCAAAAGCCGCCTGGATCGCGGAGAGAAAGCCTTTGACTTAATTTTTATGGATATTCATATGCCGGTGATGGATGGCCTTGAAGCTGCTTCGGCTATTGCGAAACTGGAGACGGGAACCCCCATCGTCGCAATGACGGCGAACATTATGCCCGGCGATCGGGAACTCTATGAGAGAAGCGGCCTGCTCGACTGCGTGAGCAAGCCTTTTACTTCGCAGGAGCTGTGGCGCTGCCTGCTCAACTATCTCCAGCCGGTGGGCAAGGGGACGGTCAACTATCGCCGGGAGAAGGAAGATGAAAACAACTGCTGCGGCAGCTGCAAAGAAGTTTCGTCAAAGATAACCGGAATACGGTTCAGGCCATCCTCAAGGCTATGGACGAAGGCGATAATACGCTGGCCCATAGGATAGCCCACAATTTAAAAAGCATCGCGGGGCAGATCGGCGAAGAAGAACTTCAACAAGCGGCAGCCCATGTGGAGCAACTGCTGAAAGAGGGAGAGAACGATCGTATACCGGATCTGGCGCCCATCCTCGAAGCGGAAGTAAATAAGGTAATCCGTTCGCTTACGCCCGCGCTTGACGAAGACGGGGATAAGGGAATCAACCTTGATAAAGAACAGGCTCTGTCACTGTTCAAGGATCTGGAACATATGCTGCGAAACAGAAATCCGGAATGCTATCACCTTCTCCCGCTGCTCCGCGCGATACCGGGTTCGGATACCCTTGCCGAACTGGTGGAGGAATATGATTTTGTAGAAGCGATAGCCAGTCTGGACGAACTAAGAAGGAATTGGAGTGGAAAACATGGATAGCAAGAAGAACAGCATCCTGATTGTTGATGACGAGAGCAGCAATATTATGATATTGACACAGATATTGAGCCGGGATTATACGATATACGCGGCAAAAAGCGGCCGTGACGCCATCGAAATAGCGAACGAATATAAACCGGATGTGATTCTGATGGATATCCTCATGCCGGAGATGGACGGCTACGCGGTAATCGCCGAATTGAAGGGCTCATTCAGGACGCATGCGATCCCTGTCATTTTTGTTTCCGGACTAAACGAGGTCTGGGACGAAGAAAAGGGCCTGTCGGCGGGGGCCTCCGATTATATCAGTAAACCCTTCAGCACGGCGATTGTCAGGCTGCGGGTGCAAAATCAGATTCGCATGCAGAATTATATCCGTACCATCGAACACTTGGGGATGATGGATCAACTGACGGACATTCCCAACAGGCGAAGTTTTGATGAACGGCTGCGACTGGAATGGGCTAGGGCCGTCAGGGATAAAACGCCAATCAGCCTGCTGATGATCGATTTGGACAGGTTTAAAGATTATAATGATACCTACGGACACATGCAGGGAGATAANGCTGCAGGAGGAAGTCGCGA